>CAMDKJ010000089.1 GCA_945900705.1 Bifidobacterium breve
AGGGCTGAGCAACTTGAACGCGCTGCGGGGGCCGAGCGTCAGGCCCGCGTGAACGCGATCGCTAGGCGTGAGCGCCGAGCCCTTGAGTTAGTCACCGCACAAGCGATCCTTGCTGCCTCGCGGATTGCGCTCTCGCGAATTGAAGGCTCCGTTGCGCAGGCCGGGCGCGATCGCACGGCGGTAGAGCGAGCCAAAGCCGAGCGCGACCAGTTGTTAACCAAGCTACGCTCAAGTATTCGCGAGTTGGCCGGTGAGTTGGATCTATTAAAGGACAGCGTGCATCGCGATGAAATAGCTCGCGCCGAGCAACGCCTTCGAATTGAGCAACTTGAAGAGAAGGCACTCGAGGATTTTGGCGTTGAGGGCGATGTATTGATTGCCGAGTACGGCCCTTTGCAATTGGTACCACCTAGTCCGGCGGTGCCCGGTGACGAAGTACCCGCCGATGCGCCAGAGCCGCAGCCGTACCCGTATTTGCGCCTCGAACAAGAAAAGCGCCTGAAGACAGCTGAACGCGAACTCAATATTCTCGGCAAGATTAATCCCCTCGCCCTTGAAGAGTTCTCGGCTATGGAGGAGCGCCATACGTTCTTGAGTGAGCAACTTGAGGATCTAAAGAAGTCGCGCGATGATCTGCTTGACATCATCAAGGAAGTTGACGCTCGCGTTGAGCAGGTTTTCACCGAGGCCTATCTTGAGGTAGAGCGCGAATTCGTTGGCGTATTCGCCAGGCTGTTCCCCGGTGGCGAAGGTCGGTTGGTCTTGACCGACCCAGACAACATGCTCACCACCGGTATTGATGTCGAAGCCCGCCCCCCCGGCAAGAAAATTAAACGCTTGTCTTTACTTTCTGGTGGTGAGCGATCTTTGACGGCTGTAGCCTTCTTAATTGCATTGTTCAAGGCCCGCCCGAGCCCCTTCTATGTGCTCGATGAGGTTGAGGCTGCACTTGATGATGTGAACCTTGTCCGGTTGATTGACATCATCGAAGAATTACGTTCGAGTTCGCAGCTCATTGTCATCACGCACCAAAAGCGCACCATGGAGATTGCTGATGCGCTTTACGGAGTATCGATGCGTGGTGATGGTGTCACCCAGGTGATTGGCCAGCGCTTGCGCGATGTCGAGACGGCCAGCGCCTAGCTGCACCCTTGGGCTTTTTGGCGGCTTGCCCGTAGTGCGGCGCTGATGTTCTGAAAGGATGGACCTCATGAATTCAGGGTTGATCTACGCCGGTGTCGCACTGCTGGTCGTCGTAATTGCGATAATTACCGTACTAGTGCTGCGGCGCAGGTCGACCGCGACAATCGCCTATGCACCCGATGCGGAAGACGTTGCGGCCGAGCAGCTGGTCGCAGAGCAGCCGGTACCAGAGGAGATAAGTACAACTCTCGAAGTTGAGATCCCCGCGGCGGCCGCTGGGCGATTGCATCGGCTTAGAGCTCGATTGGCTCGATCAAATAATGCAATTGGTAAGGGCCTACTAGCGCTGCTTAGCTCTGGCGAGCTGACTGATTCGACCTGGGACCAAGTCGAGGAGACATTGTTAATGGCCGACTTAGGTGTTGGCCCGACTCAAGAACTAATTGCCCGGCTCCGCACCCGGGTGCAGGTAGCCGGTACCGCAACCCCTGAGCAGATCAAAGGCATGCTTCGTGAAGAACTTCTAATATTGGTAGATCCCATGATGGATCGATCCATAGTGAAGAACGCTCAGGGGCGTCCAGCGGTAATTTTGGTGGTGGGTGTAAACGGCACCGGCAAAACAACCACCACCGGCAAACTTGCTCGGCTACTTATTGCTGATGGCAAAACCGTGGTGCTAGGGGCGGCAGACACCTTCCGAGCCGCCGCCGCTGATCAGTTGCAGACCTGGGGTGATCGGGTGGGTGCCTCGGTGGTGCGGGGCCCGGAGGCGAGTGACCCAGCCGCTGTCGCTTTCGATGCGGTTAACTTCGCGGCGCAAGTCGAGGCTGACACCGTAGTCATCGATACCGCCGGACGCCTGCACACCAAAACCGGTCTCATGGACGAACTCGGAAAAGTTAAGCGGGTAATTGAGAAAAAATCACCGGTGGACGAAATTTTGCTGGTACTTGATGCCACCACCGGGCAAAATGGCTTGGCTCAAGCTCGGGTTTTCCAAGATGTCGTCGACATCACCGGTATCGCCCTGACCAAACTTGATGGCACGGCACGTGGCGGGATCGTCGTGGCCGTCCAGCGTGAGCTCGGAGTCCCGGTCAAGTTAGTGGGCTTGGGTGAAGGGCCAGATGACCTCGCCCCATTTGATCCGATCGAGTTTGTCGAAGCCCTTGTCGGGGATTCGTAACATAGCGTTAACTTAAATTGCTGGCGATGTCACATACGTGAAACGTGATTAGCCAATCCGCGAAATGTAGCTACGTCATTCTCCTGCCACTGAACATTTAGTGGAGTCGAGCCAGCTCGGCATAGGGAGATACGGATGGAAACCGCGTTGGACTCGGGTAATACCTCGTGGCTGTTAACTAGCGCGGCATTGGTGCTGCTGATGATTCCCGGATTGGCCTTCTTTTACGGAGGTATGGTCCGCTCAAAATCAGTACTCAATATGTTAATGATGGTGATGGGTGCGCTCTTTGTTGTTGGCATCCTTTGGGTGCTAGTTGGCTATTCGATGGCATTTGCACCTTCGTATGGCAACGTTGGTCTCCTTGGCAACATCACCCAGTTCGCTGGGCTCGAGGGGTTGATGACCAATGACCCTGAGGCGGGCGTGCCGGCCATGGGATTCGTGGCTTTCCAAGCAATGTTTGCCTGCATCACGGTTGGTTTGATCGCGGGTGCGATCGCGGACCGAACCAAGTTCAGCGCCTGGCTAGTTTTTGCCGGTGGGTGGGCGGTACTTGTCTACTTCCCGGTAGCCCACTGGGTTTTCAATCTCAATCCGGAGACCGGCGGTTGGCTCTACAAACTTGGGGTAATTGACTTCGCCGGTGGCACCGCCGTTCATATCAACGCGGGTGCGGCCGCCTTGGCGCTGGCCATTGTCATCGGCCGACGCGTGGGTTGGCCAAAGACGCCCATGCGCCCACACAACCTAACTTTGGTGATGATCGGTGCTGCCTTGCTGTGGTTCGGCTGGTTCGGGTTTAACGCCGGGTCGCAGATTGCAGCCGACAACACCGCTGCCGTGGTCTTCATGAACACCTTCATTGCTACCTGCGCGGCAGGATTGGGCTGGCTGGCGACGGAGAAGATCCGCGATGGACATGCCACCTCACTTGGTGCGGCATCTGGAGTTGTTGCCGGCCTAGTGGCAATTACGCCAGCTTGTTCGGCCGTGAGCCCACTCGGAGCTATTGCGATAGGTGCGCTGGCCGGGATCATCTGCGCCTTGGCTGTCGGGCTTAAATACAAGTTCGGATTCGACGACTCCCTGGACGTCGTGGGGGTGCACCTCGTTGGCGGCTTAGTGGGCACCTTGCTTATTGGGTTCCTAGCGACCGAAGCCGCACCGGCAGGTGTCAATGGGTTCTTCTATGGTGGCGGCTTCGATCAACTGGGCAAGCAGGCAATAGGCGCTTTCGCGGTGCTCTTCTATTCGCTAATCATCGCATTCATCTTGGCTGTCATAATTAAGAAGTCGATGGGCTTCCGGGTGGATTCTGATACCGAGATAAGCGGTATTGATAAAGCGCTCCACGCTGAATCGGCCTATGAACTCGGAGAATCGGGCGGCGGCGGAGTGTTCGCCGGTGTCGGTCATGCTGCTCGCGCAAAGACGGAGGTGAAGTAATGAAGATGGTTACCGCAATCATCAAGCCGTTCAAGTTGGAGGATGTCAAGGCTGCCCTTGAAGCTCAAGGAGTAAACGGCCTGACGGTGTCAGAGGCATCAGGCTACGGCCGGCAAAAAGGTCATACCGAGGTCTACCGAGGAGCCGAGTACACCGTGGATCTCGTCCCGAAAGTTCGGATCGAAGTACTGGTTGATGATGAAAGTGCAGACTTAGTTGTCGACACAATCGTCAAGGCGGCTCAGACCGGGCGCATCGGCGACGGCAAGGTTTGGGTGGTGCCGGTCGAGGCCGTGGTGCGAGTGCGCACCGGTGAACGTGGCCACGACGCGATCTAGGGGATGAGAAGGATTTGAGTGCGGGGGAGGTGCGTTCGTTTAGCCTCGAGCGAGATGCGCTGGTGCGCCGGCCTGACCAATTGGGGCCAGGTCGGCGGCTGGCTTTGTCCGCGCTCACCGATGAATGGCTGAAGGGGCTATTTGATTCGATTGGTCGCGCCGGAGTCGATCTTTGCTTGGTAGCCGTTGGTGGGTACGGCCGGGAAGAACTCGCACCGGGCAGCGATATCGACCTGTTGCTGCTGCATCGAAAGAGTGCAGCAGCCGTGGCACCCCTTGCGGATAAAATTTGGTATCCGATTTGGGATTCCGGTATTTCCCTTGACCACAGTGTTCGCACCCCGGCTGAAGCACGTAGATTGGCAAGTGAAGATATCAAGGTAGTTCTCGGACTATTGGATACCCGAGTCATTGCCGGCGATGGCACTCTCGCAGAACAATTAAGGCAGACGGTCTTCGCGGATTGGCGCGCGATGGCCATTAAGCGCCTTCCGACGTTGCGCGAATTAGTTGAGCAACGCAAGACGAATCATGGTGAACTTGCGTGTCTGCTTGAGCCTGACCTCAAAGAGGCGTATGGCGGCCTACGTGATGCCACGGTACTTCGAGCGATTGCCGCAACGTGGGTAACTGATGTCCCGCATAGTGGCTGGCCACAAGCACATTCGTTTTTGCTGGACGTTCGCGATGCGCTGCACTTGGTCACGGGTAAGGCTGGCGACCGGTTGCTGCTGCAAGAGCAAGATGGTGTCGCCACTGCTCTTGGCATCGCAGACGCTGATGAACTACTGCGGCAGGTCTACATGGCGGCTCGATGCATCGCGTTCGCATCGGATTCCACGTGGCACCGGGTTGAGCGACTCACTAGAGGGCCATCTCGACTTTCGCGCCGGCTGGTTAATCGACGCGGACCCGAGCGAGTGCCACTTGCCGATGGGGTGGTGGTGCAAAGTGGTGAGGTACTACTCGCAATTGAGGCGCGGCCGGCTACCGACCCAACTTTGACACTAAGAGCGCCTGCGGCTGCGGCTCAAGCTGGGCTACCACTTGCGCCAATAACGGTCGAAAGATTGGCTAGTGAGTGTGGACCGCTTCCGATTCCGTGGCCGGCGCCGGCCCGGGAGGCATTCGTTTCGCTTTTGGGCTCAGGTGTACCTCTCGTCCGGATTTGGGAGGCAATGGATCAGGCCGGCCTGATCGAGTCGCTCATCCCGTACTGGAGCACGGTGCGTTCAGCCCCGCAGCGCAATGCGGTGCACACTTTCACCGTAGATCGCCATTTGGTTGAAACCGCGGTGCAAGCCAGTGCATTTACCCGTGAGGTGCATCGACCCGATCTACTTTTACTGGGCGCACTGCTGCATGACATTGGCAAGGCTCGCCCGGGGGATCACAGTGAGGTGGGCGCCGAAATCGCCGCGGAGTTGGCTGAGCGGATGGGGTTTACCGCTGAGGATTCGCAGGTCATAGTGGACCTAGTGCGTCATCACCTACTCCTGGTTGATACTGCCACGAGGCGTGATCTAGAGGATCCAGCAACCGTCGACTATGTCACCTCACGCATCGACAATCCAGAAACTTTGGATCTCCTACATGCCCTGACGCGTGCCGATGCTTTTGCAACCGGGCCGGCGGCGTGGAGTGATTGGCGCGCAAAACTTGTGGCT
The DNA here is from genome assembly GCA_945900705.1 of Bifidobacterium breve. Taxonomy (GTDB): domain Bacteria; phylum Actinomycetota; class Actinomycetes; order S36-B12; family S36-B12. The sequence goes on from CAMDKJ010000089.1 coordinate 5,787, forward strand.
GAATTAGTTTACAAAGCGCACGCCCGGCTTGCGGGGCATCCAGCACCGGCCGAACCTGAATTTAGTGAAGTGCAGCAGGTGGCACTTGCTAGCACGGGTGTATGGGTGGCGATGGAGCCGGCCGAAGACGGTTACCACCTCACAGTTGCCGCCCCCGATCATTTAGGTCTGCTGTCCACGGTCGCCGGGGTGCTCTCACTTCAGCGGCTGCAAGTGCGTAGTGCACGGGTTATTACCGTTGGCGAGCGCGCCGTTCAGATCTGGACGGTGTTCCCAACATTTGGCGACCCACCGAGTGCGGAGCAGATCGCGGAGCAGTTGCGCCTAGCCTTTGCGGGGGCGATTGATGTGGGCGCCAAAATCCGAGAGCGCGCGGTAGCTTATGTCTCGAACGGCAAAATTGTGCGTGCCGCCCCACGCGTAGATGTAATACATGCAGTTTCGGAGAGATCCACCATTCTTGAAGTACGCGCGCATGATGAGCCGGGGTTACTGCACCGCGTTACCGGGGCGATCAGCGCCGCCGATGTCACGATCACCGGAGCTAAGGTTCTCACCCTTGGATCTGAGGCGGTCGACGTTTTCTTTTTGGTCGATGACGCGTCGGCTCCCCTTAGCCCGCCAATGGCCGAAGTTGTGAGACTTCAGGTGCTGGAGGCTCTTCAAGTCGGCTAAAGACCGATAAGCGAATCTCTGTCCAGCCGGTAGTGCGCAAATCCCGTGCCGATACTCTGACCCCGTGTTCGCCAACCTCTCTGATCGCCTTGCTGCCACCATTAAAGGGCTGCGCGGCAAAGGTCGACTTTCGGAAGCCGATATCGACGCTACCGTTAAGGAGATTCGCACGGCATTGCTAGAGGCGGATGTCGCCTTGCCGGTGGTCCGCGAATTCACCGCGGTGGTCAAAGAACGGGCGCTGGCAGCGGCGGCCTCGGGGGCGCTCAATCCGGCCCAGCAGATAGTCAAAATCGTGCACGAGGAGCTCATCGCGATCCTAGGTGGCGAAACCCGGAATTTGGTTTTTGCGAAGAATCCTCCGACCGTAATCTTGCTGGCCGGGTTGCAGGGTGCCGGTAAAACCACCCTTGCTGGCAAGTTGGCGCTTCAACTGAAAAGTGAAGGCCACACCCCGCTACTTGTCGCTGCGGATCTACAGCGTCCTAATGCGGTGGATCAACTTCGCATCATCTCGGAGCAGGCCGGTGTCGCAATATTTGCCCCAGAGCCGGGCAACGGGGTAGGCGATCCGATCAAGGTGACCAAGGACGCACGCGTT
>CAMDKJ010000090.1 GCA_945900705.1 Bifidobacterium breve
GGAGACCGTTAGCCAATCATCGGGGGCCAAGATCTTCGCGACCTGCGGTGCGAACATCGGGGAGGCCAGTACCACTTCGTGGGTCGGTCCATCGGCAACCACCTCGCCCTCGGCGAGCACGATCACCCGCGTTGCTACCTCCGCGGCCAGTTCCACATCATGGGTTGCCAGCACGATCCCGTGCCCGGTAACTGCCAACTCACGAAGTACTTTTACCAGTCTTGCCTTGGTGGGATAGTCAAGGCCACGCGTTGGCTCATCAAGTAGTAGCAGTGGCGGTCGGGCGGCGAGCACGATAGCCAGTGCCAGGAGCAGCCTTTGGCCTTCGGATAGATCCCGCGGGTGCGTGCCGTCCATTACTTCGGGTGCGAGAAGTGCCAAGAGCGCGCGGGTGGTTCCAAGTTCAACATTGGCGTCATGGTCTGATGATCGGCACTCGCCGGCGACGGTCGAGGCTTCGAGTAGGTCGCCGGGGTCTTGTGGCACCAAGCCAACACTGTGCACGAGTTCGGGACCTTTTATCTCGCGGGGATCCTTACCGTTTGTTCGAACTACCCCCGCACTCGCCAGCCTTAGACCCACCATTGTGCTCAGCAGCGTAGATTTACCGGCGCCATTTCGGCCCATTAGTGCGACGATTTCACCTCGGGTGATGGTGGTGCTCACATTTTTCAGGGCGACAACAGCTCCGTAACTCACGGTCAACTTGTCAGTGACGATAAGTGGCGTCGCGTCGCGTGCACCCTTGATGATTCGAAGTGGCGCGGCGTGACCGGTCAGGAGCTCACGTAGGGGGCCAGCGGCGCGTCGTGCGTCACGCACGGTCAACGGGAGCGGCTGCCAACCAGCAAGCCTGCCGAGTTCAACAACAGGTGGGGCGATTGGTGAATTGCCCATCATTTCGCTCGGAGTACCACTGATTATTGGTTCACCATCGCCGGGCACAATTACGATGCGATCGGCGTACTGCACCACTCGCTCCAACCGGTGTTCCGCCATCACAACCGTGACATTGAGATCGTGCACCAAGCGCTGCAGTGCAGCGAGTACGTCTTCGGCGGCACCGGGGTCCAGTGCCGAGGTGGGTTCATCAAGTACGAGCACTTTCGGGTGTGAAGTCAGCACCGAGCCGATTGCTACCCGTTGCCGTTGGCCGGCCGACAGTGAAAGCAGTGGTCGGTTGCGCAGATCCACTAAGCCAAGTAGATCAAGGGTTTCTTCTACTCGCCGGCGCATGACATCAGGTGTCAGGCCAAGGCACTCCATGCCATATGCGAGTTCTTCCTCTACCGTGTCGGCGACAAATCCGCTCATCGGATCCTGTGGCACCACGCCCACCAGATCGGCTAGTTCGCGCGGTGGGTTGGTTGCGGTGTCGCGTCCGTCGACGAGAATTCGGCCGGTGAGCGTGCCGCCGGTGAAGTGCGGAACCAAGCCGTTGATGGCCCGTAGCAAGGTGGTCTTACCACTGCCGGTGCGGCCCACGACCAACACGAGCTCACCCTCGGGGATTTGCAGGTTGACCTCGGTGAGTACCGGCTCGGTGGCGCCCGGGTAGGTAATCGAAACGCACTCGAAGTTGATCATGCGGGGACCTCGATCCTTGGCAACTTGCCAATGATGGTGCGGGGCAGCGTGGGTGCGGTGAGTGCCGGAGTGGTAGCAATTAGTAAACCGAGGAGTGGCAGGAGCGGCAGCGCCGGCCAGGTCGGTGGATTACTAGGGGTATCCAAGCCCGGCATGGCCACCCAATTGGCGCCAAGAAAGCTCAAGGCCACCAGCACGCCGGCGCCGGCCACCAAATTCTCCGGGAGCGCCCATGGGTCAGGCCGGTAGCGGGTGCGCACGGCAGTGCGCGCTGACCACGTGATCGAAGTGATGCAGACACTCACACCAACTAACAGCATGGGCAACCCGAGCGCCGCCGGGGACCCGGCGGCGATGAGAGCGTAAGTGCCGATGCAAGCGGCGACCAGCCCGGTTAGCAATAGCAATGAGTTAATGCGGCGTCGGGCGGCACTAATTGCACCGCGGCGTCCGTAGCCGCGGGAGTCCATGGCCGCCGCGAGTGTCACGGATTTTTCAAGTGCCCCCTCGAAAACCGGCATCGCTGCGCCGGCAATTGCCCGGACACCTTTTGTTGGGCGACCACGTAAGCGGCGGGCGGTGCGCACCCGATCAACGTCGGCAACGAGTTGAGGAGTAAATGTCATGGCGACTACCACGCTGACTCCGAATTCGTAGAGCGCTGCAGGCACGGACTTCAGCAACCTACTTGGTGAGGCGAGGGAATTTGCGGCCCCGACGCAGATCAAGATAGTCGCCAGCCGCAAGCCGTCATAGAAAGCCAAAAGCACGCTCTCAAAGGTGATGTCACCACCAAGTCGAACCCCTGCTAACCATGAGGGCAAGGTCACGCCGGGCAGCTGAAGTAGCACCGTGGTGCCGAACGCCGCACCAAAAATCAGTTGAACGCCCACCCGAATGACGATAACCGCCACTCCTAGCCGCAGGAAGAAGATGAAGGATCGCCCCCACGGTGCATCCGGCTTTCGAGCAGAGACCACAAGTGCTGCCACGGCAATGATCAAGGAAAGTAATAACGGATTGGTGGTGCGACTTGCCGCTGCGGCCAGGCCTAGTGCCCAAACCCACCAGGCCGCCGGGTGCAACCATCGTGCGAGAGTGAAGAGTGATCCAGTCATGACGCCCGCCTGCGTTGTAACACCCAAGCGCCGACCAAGCCAAGTGCGATGACCACCCCGACTGCGATGAGCGGCACCGGGCTGCCATCGGCGGCTGCCGGAACCGCAGCAATGGCACTTTCGCTCACCGCAGTTGACGGCGCTACCAAAACATCGGTTACCTCAACTACGGCAATCGAAGCTGCGGTGGTATCGATGGCAATGGCGCATTCACCGGTTGGGTACGAGTCGATCCCGCAGACCAATCCAGACTGCACGCGCGGTGTCGCTACTGCCATCAAGGCATCGGCACCGGACTTTGACTCGTCAATGACCGCGCACGCGCCACGTGCTGGCGGTGGCGATTGTCCGGCAGGTGCGGTACCGGCAACACCCGGATCAATGACCATGGCAACGCGAATCTGACCATCGGGTTGCTGAACGGACCCGCAAATCCGCTCGAATGCCCGGGACGGGTCGGTGCGCGGTTGGCTGGTGCTGCCACTTGCGTTTGCAGCGACCGCGAACCGCCAAGCCTGCACATCGCCATCGACCGGTGCGGTACCCGCCGGACCAACCTGGGAGAAAACCCATTGGCCATTGCTCACCGTCCAAAACGTCCAATAGCGATATCCGGTCTCGGCCCGGGCCACCGGACTGAACACCAGCGCCGCAAGACAAATTGCGACGCTGATGCAGATGGCCCGGGATACACGTGGCATTACTGCTGGCTCTGCTGCAGTGCAGTGATCAAATTGATGCCACCGAAATTGGTTGGCTCCATATTCGTCGCCTCGCTCACCAGCAGCAGCAAACCCAAAGCGCCTGGGTTAGCTGCTCCCGCCGGCATCGCGTAGGCACTCGCATTTGCAACCAAGGTGGCTGTGCCTTTGGTCACCGCTTGCCGACCATTGGAGTTCGCCACGAAACCGAGGACAGCGAAACTCGTTGACGTGTAATCAGGGTCTGACCCAAATGCGCTGGGTAGTGCGCCAGTGCCCGTGATCTTCGTGGCTAGGTAACTACCGGCTGCGTCCGTTGCCGACCTACCGCAAGTTGGATTTGCGGTTAGCTTGATGAAACTCGATCCGCTGACCGGCAAGGTCGCAACAAGTCCCAAGAAGCCCTGTGCGGTGGCGAGGGGATCTGCGGCGGCGCCCCTCTCATAGGAGAGTCCACCACCGCTCGCGCAACTTACGGCCAAGCGGTTTAGGTAGCGGGTGGCTTTTCGGTAACCGGGCACCTGCCGACTTGGTGCCTCGCCCATCAATGCGGACAGCACCAAGCCGGTGGATGCGGGGTCGGTGGCACTACCGAGGAACCAAGGCCAACCCCCATCCTTGCTTTGGTGCTTCGCCAACCAGGCGGCGGCAGCATCGGCACTTGCGGCCTGATCCACTGCTAAGAGCGCGCTTAGGGCCAGCGCGGTGGTGTTGGTGTCGGGACCGGTGTAGTTGACCGGATCGGAGGCAGCACAAGCCTTGCGCGGATCGGGGCGGTACGCCTGGAAACTGCCATCAGCGCACTGCTGCTTAAGGAGCCAGGTGATAGCTGCCTCGCCTGGCTTGACGTCATTTGCGACCAAGCCCAAGATCCCTAGGGACTGGCGAAAGACGCCGTCATAAGTGGCATCCCCGCGGCCATAGAGGCCCGAATTGGCCGCCGGGTCGGCATGTGCGGGCGGGGCGGCGGCGCCGAGGGCGAGAATCGTTGCGGCCAGCGCCACAAGTGCTGAAATTCGTTTAGACATGGTCACCATTTCTTAGTTGAGCGGTTTTGGCCTGGTGCCCGCGTCCTATCCGGCCAATGAAAAACCCCTCCTGCATTACTGCAAGAAGGGAGACCGGGTATAGACCCGGGCTCCGTTCCGTTACCTCGACGGGTGGAGCCGCTCGTATCTGCCAGGTACTCCGACTCGCCCAAGTTCTGGGATCACGGTTGCGGGACAGCGCCGGATTCACACCGGACTTCCCCTGGGGTCAAATACGCGGATTCAGTTGTGACGTCAACATCCCACGGGTAGCACCGGATGTCAATGCCAAACTACCGGGCCGGCAATCGAAGGTCGAAAAGCCACGATTCCACGATGTGCCCCGCCGGCCTCTACAATGACGGTCTTGGGTTTTTGACACCGGTCACCGTGCTCGCGAAGGAGTTAACATGGCTTGGTCTTGGCAATACTTGACGGCTGAGGGCGTTGTAGTCGCTGAATTACCCGTTACCTCGATGGCGACCGAGTTCCCGTCACAATCTGATGCCGAGACTTGGATTGGCGAGGTGTGGCAAACCTTGCTGGATGCCGGCATTGAGCAGGTTTTGCTGCTCGAAGAAGATCGAATTGTCTACGGCCCCATGGGCCTGCGCCCAGAATAGTTATTTTCGGCTAGATCTTTGGTGCTCCACCGCGGCGAACCCGTGGTGGTGGCAGTCGCAACCGGCGTAATTGCAAGGTGCGTAAGGTGGCGTAAAGCAGCAAACCTTTGCGATCTGTGGCATCTGGGAATTCTTTCTTGGATCTAAGGCTAAGTTGCACCAGCAGCACGACGGTGTCGACCACGATGAGCGCGGTTACCGCGAAGAAGCCGATTGACACCCAACTTTGGATAAACTGGTTTTTAATAAAGCCGAGTGCCAGTACCGCAATCGCGATAAATATGAAGAACTCAGCCAGCGTGATTCGGCCATCGACGAAATCGCGGACGAAGGCCCGCGCTGGACCGCGATCACGTGCGGAGAGGTAACGCTCTTCACCATTTTTCATCCCTTGACGAGCGCGTGAGCGTTCTTCTTGGTCACGTTGGCGTGCGGCTTTCTTCGCAGCCTTGGGGTCCTTGGGGATTTTCAACTGGTTCTTGCGGGCGTCTTCAGCCTCACGGCGCGAGGGGGTGGCATGGCCTTTGGTACCGCCAGGCCCGGTGCCGGTGGTTGAACCCGGGGGCGCCGCTGCACGGTCAGTTGACGAGGCGCCTGAGGTGGAGTCTTTCTTCTTAAATCCCAACATGATTGCGCAGCCTAGTCGGCCGTAGCAATTGGCCCGGGAAGGGCAAGCATGCGATCAAGTGACACCTTGGCCCACTTGGCGGTTTCGGGGTCGACCTCAATTCGGTTAACCACCTGGCCAGCCACCAGTGACTCCAACACCCAGACCAGGTGCGGTAGGTCAATGCGGTTCATCGTCGAGCAAAAGCACACGGATTTATCAAGATAGGCGATGGTCTTGTCCGGGTTGTCTTGAGCGATTCGTTTAACCAAGTTCAATTCGGTGCCAATTGCCCAGGCACTACCCGAAGGCGCAGCGGCGATCGTGGCAATGATCTTTTCGGTCGAGCCAACGAGATCGGCCTTTGTGACAACCTCGTAAGTGCACTCAGGATGGACGATAACGCTCACCCCGGGGATGCGGTCGCGTACATCGTCAACACAATCAGCGGTGAATCGACCGTGCACTGAGCAGTGGCCTTTCCAGAGGATGACTTTGGCCGCGTGGAGTTGCTCGGTGGTCAGCCCACCTGATGGTTTACGCGGATCAAAAACCACGCAGTCATCGAGCGAGAGTCCGAGCTCACGAACAGCGGTATTTCGTCCGAGATGCTGGTCGGGGAGAAAAAGGACTTTCTCGCCTTGCTCGAAGGCCCACTGCATGCTGCGCTCTGCGTTACTCGAAGTACATACCGAACCACCGTGGCGGCCGGTAAAAGCTTTAATTGCCGCTGTCGAGTTCATGTAGGTGATGGGGATTGTTACCTCGGCGATACCAGCGGCAGCGAGGTCATCCCAGCATTGCTCTACCTGCACGATATTGGCCATATCGGCCATCGAGCAGCCCGCGGCGAGATCGGGCAATATCACCTGCTGGTTGTCGGCCGTGAGGATATCGGCGCTTTCTGCCATGAAGTGCACACCGCAAAAAACAATGAATTCAGCAGCTGGGTGCGCGGCGGCTTGCTGAGCCAATTTGAATGAGTCGCCGGTTACGTCAGCGAATTGGATTACTTCATTACGTTGGTAGTGGTGACCTAAGATAAAAAGTCGATCACCTAGGGCAGCCTTCGCGGCGGCTGCTCGGTCAACTAGGTCAGGGTCACTGGCTGCCGGGAGGCCGCCGGGGCACTCGACCCCGCGCTCACTAGCTGGATCTGCCGCCTGGCCAAGGAGCAGCAAGGCCAGCGGAGTCGGTTGCGGCTCGTGGAGTAATTCGGTCATTTGGCTATTATTCATCACCTACCCGGAATTCGTCACCTACCCGGGCGGTGAACCCGAAGGGGCCGAGGGCAGGGAATAACGTGACTA
>CAMDKJ010000091.1 GCA_945900705.1 Bifidobacterium breve
GTTTGACTACGTCGGGCCCTTGAAGATCGATTTTCCCAAGTGGGGTGACATCGATGATGCCGACATGGGTCCGCACATTTTGTGCTTCCGCCGATGGATCCCCGTAATGCTCAGGACGAATCCACTGTCCGGCAATAAGAGGTACCGCACCATGCTCGACGTGCCACGGTTGCATTGGTGAGATGCGCACCGGGTCAAAAGCGCGACCCGCGAGGGCGCCGAGGCTGATCGGCGCATAGGGGGGCCGCCATATCGTGGTCCCCGTGCTTGCGAGGTCACGACCGGTGGCTTCGGCCAGTATCGCCATTGCGTTGACATTTTCGAGCTTGCCCTGTGAGGTGCCCATACCCGAGGTGGTAAAACGTTTGGCTAGTTCTGCCGAGTCGTAACCCTCCTTTACCGCGGCCATGATGTCCTTACTCTTGACGTCCTCGGAGAAGTCAAGGAAACCGGTGGTGGGCCCATGGAAAAGGGCGGGATGCGCCTCGCGTGTCAGCGGCGGCACCGGCGTAGGTGTTGCACCGGTGGCCCGGGCTGCCGCCTCAGCACCCACGGCTCGACCATGTTTGATTAGCTGGTCGGTGCTGCCGTCACCGACTATTCCACCGGTTGCCATTACCGATGCCGGGATGAGTTCACTCGGGAAGAAGCGGGCTGCGACCGGATCCCAGATCGGTCTATCGCCGGCCATATTTAGGAGGCTGGTTGGAGCCGTCCAGCCGGTTGCGGTAATCAGCAGGTCGGCGGGGATCTTGGTGCCGTCCTCGCACTCAACGGCTTTTAGCCGTCCTCGACCTATTGCCCGGCGAAGTGTTACCCCGGTTCGGGCGTCGATTACCAGAGCGATTTCGACGCCGGCTGATCGCAGGCGTTCTACGGCCTCATCGCCACTTGTATTAGCCGTAAGAATCACTGCTCGAGTGCCGGGCCGCACCGCGTGCAATTCCAAAAGCCTCATCGCCGCCGTGGAAAGCATGACTCCGGGTAGATCATTGCCCGCGAAGACGTAGGGGCGCTCGATCAGGCCGGGCGCAACCACCAAGGTACCCACCCGGGCTTTAATCAAACGCTCGTGTGACCAGACACCACTGCGCTGTACCACCGCGACCCAATTATCGTCGTAACGTCCGGTTACCACGGAATCGGTGAGCACCTCAATGTTTTGGTAGCTATTGACCTCTGCGCGCAGCGCCGCTAAGGCCGCCAGTGCCTCCGGGCCGCCGTAGCGCAGGTGGCCACCAATCTCGTATTCCTCCTCAACGAGCATTACTTTTACACCGGCTCGCGCCGCTTCAATCGCGGCGGCAATTCCGGCTGGGCCGGCACCAGCGACAAGGACATCAGGATGTGTGTATCTCTTATCGAAGTTCCCGTGCCCCCCACCTGGGGCAGGTGGACTTCCTCCTGGAGCGAATCTTGATAGAACTTTCTGGTATGAAGGCCACAGGAACTGCGGCTTGATAAAAGTCTTGTAGTAGAACCCGGGGCCGAGGAATCGGCCAACTAGTTGATTAACCGCCCGAACATCCAACTTAAGGGAGGGCCACGCATTTTGAGCCCGAACGTCGTCGCCCTCACGCAACCGGCGATGCGCCCCGCGCACATTGGGTTCATCTGCGACGGTGACTGAACAGTTCGGGTCTACGTATGATGCGCTCAGCACACCGCGCGGACGGTGGTATTTGAAGCTTCGCGAAATTACTTGAACACCGGATGCCATTAGTGCCGACACGATGGTGTCACCCTCGTAAGCGGTTAGCGGCTGGCCATTCCAAGTGAAATTTATCGCCTTGGTCCGATCAATTACCTCTCCCGGCTGACTGCTGACTCTTGAACTCACCGGTTTGCTCATCTGGCACTCCCATTACCGCTGGCGCCATCAGGGCCGGGGGACCCAGCCGGGGCCACCCATCGGAACTCATTGGTCTGGGTATTGCGCTCGGCGCACAGGAATTGGCGACACCCTGCCGTATGAAACCAATTCTCGCGTACCCAGCCAAGCGGGTTGTCCTGCTGGTAGAGGTAGCGGCGCCAGACTGCTGGATCATTGGTTGTGACATCGCGCTTCTTGCCAGCCTCGCCGGCATGTCGGAACTCGGTACTGTTGCGCGGCCCGCAATAAGGACAATCAATGAGGATCACGAGATGCTCCAAATAACGCTACTAGAATTAGTGGCCAACTGATGCGGCACCTTTCTCGCCGACGAGACGACCATCGGCGAATCTGGCGAGGTCAAAGGCGGAGATGATTTCCGGTACCCGGCCGGTCGCAATTAACTGTGCCATCGCCTCACCAGAGACCGGACCGGCTTTAAACCCGTAGGTGCCCCAGCCGACGTCAACTAGAAATCCATCGACGGGGGTCACGCCCATGATGGGGGAGTAATCAGGTGTCATATCGCATAGGCCCGCCCATTGCCGCAACACCTTGAGTGAGCCAATCGATGGGATCAGTTCGAGGATATGGGAGGCGACCGACTCGGTGAACTCAAGTGAGCCGCGCATTGAATAGGAGGGGTAAGGGTCAACGCTCGCGCCGAAGACCAGTTCACCACGATCAGTTTGACTCACGTATACATGCAGTGATCCAGAAACTATTACCGAGGGAAGAAATACTTTGACCGGCTCGGTGACCGCGGCCTGCAGCGGATGGGTGATCAGAGGCATTTTCACGTCAACCATGTCTGAAATGGTGGTTGCCCATCCTGCGGTGCAATTCACCACGATGGGAGCTGAGATAGCACCTCGGTTTGTTCGCACTCCGGTAACTTTTCCGCCGGCAGTTTCGATACCGAGCACCTCGGTCTGCTGGTGAATCTGAACACCTAGGTGATCAGCTGCCCGGGCGTACCCCCAATTGACTGCATCGTGCCTGATTATCCCACCCGGTGGGTGGTACAGCGCGCCAAGTATTGGATAACGAGGGCGATCTGAGACATCAAGGTATTTGACGATTCTGCCAACTTCGGCAGCATCGATTACCGAACTATTGATGCCCTGTAATTTGTTCACTTCAGCACGCCAGTTCATGGTGCGAAGTGATGCGTCGGTGTGCGCGAGAGTTAGATGGCCACGCTGGGAAAACATAACGTTGTAGTTGAGGTCGGCAGCAAGATTCTGGTAGAGCACGACCGACCGATCGTAGAAGCGAACACCTTCTGGGGTTAGGTAGTTTGATCGAATGATGGCCGTATTGCGACCGGAGCCACCGCCACCCATATATGACTTATCCAGCACCGCCACATTAGTAATCCCATGGTTGGCTGCGAGGTAGTAAGCGCAGGCTAGTCCATGGACACCGGCACCGATGATGACCACATCGTAAGACTTCGCAAGGTCGTGCTGCCGAAAACTTCGTGGCCAATCTGAATTGGTTACCCCCCGGCGAAAAATATCCAATGCCGAGTAACGCGCGGGCCCACGACTTCGGCGCCTACGAGCTTGAGCGCCCGCAGTTCCTTTAATTGAAGCAACAGATTCAGCGTGTGACATGTCCGTAGGCCTTCACTGAGATGAATTGGACTGGCATGGTGATTAACATTTGTGGACCGTGCGGCGCCTCCCCATCAAACTGCAGGGAGTCACCCGCCTCAAGGATGTAGGTCGACCCTCCAACTCCGTACTGCATCTCGCCACTGACCATGAATATGAATTCGGTGCCAGCATGTTGGTAGAGAGGGAAAACCTCGGTGCGCTCCAGAAGGGTGACTAGCATCGGTTCCATGATTTGGTTGGGTCCGCGAGTGGCTCCTAGGAGTTGGTAGAGGTGGCCGGCGGCGCTTCGGGGGCTCAACTCGAACCCGCGCCCGGCTTTAACGAAGAGGACGTCAACCTCCTCCTTCAACCCGCGAAAGAAAGCCGTTAGTGGCGCATCCAGGGCTTCAGCGAGTCGCACCAAGGTACTTAGGCTAGGAGTTGTTTGGCCATTTTCAATCTTCGACAGCATCCCTTTGCTGATACCTGTTATTTCGGCAAGTTCGGCAAGGGACCAAGAGCGCCGGGTTCGCAACTCACGTAATTGGGTACCCAGAACTTTCTCAACTTCCTGCGCAAAGGACGGTGTCTCTTCTGAGATTTCGATCGTGTGCTCGCGCATTTTGGTCATTGGCATTGTTCCTAAAAACCTTGACCGGGGATCCATGAGGTGCCGGCGAGGGGCACCTTTGCCATGGCGGCCGCTTCAATGGTCAAAGCGGCTAAGTCCTCTGGCTCTAGGTGGTGCACAGAGTTCTTGCCACAGGCTCGGGCCAAGGTGGTCAGTTCCATGGTCAAGGCATTTAGGTAATTGATAACTCGGCGGGAGCCGATTTCGGGGTCTAGCCGCTCGGTCAACTCTGGTGTTTGAGTGGTGACCCCGACCGGACAAGCACCTGTCTGGCATTCATGGCAAAAACCGGGGGCGGTGCCAAGGGCCCGGTAGTCGGCGGTGACGTCGATTTTTTCACCGTCTTTTTCGTAGAAGGGGGAGTTGCAGCCCAGCGCGATGAGCATGCCGACACCGAGCGATACAGCGTCAGCCCCGAGGGCCAAGGCCTTGGCGATATCGGCCCCGGTTCGGATTCCGCCCGAAACAATCAACTGCACCTGCCCGGTCATTCCGGCCTCGCGTATTGCCTCAGCCGCCAGGCGTACAGCGGGCAGAGTTGGGATACCGGTGTGCTCTATGAAGACATCCTGGGTGGCACCGGTGCCGCCCTGCATGCCATCAACGACGATTACATCCGCACCGGCAGCGATAGCCAATTTGACGTCATTGAAAGTCCGAGTTGCTCCGAACTTGACATAGATGGGCTTCTCCCAGTTAGTAGCCTCACGGAGTTCACCGATCTTTATCCTCAGGTCATCAGGTCCTGTCCAGTCCGGGTGGCGAGAAGCAGAACGCTGGTCAATGCCGGCCGGGAGGGTTCTCATCGAGGCGACGCGTTCACTAACTTTCTGTCCGAGCAGCATGCCTCCACCACCAGGCTTTGCCCCCTGGCCTACCACGACCTCGATTGCATCGGCTTGTTGCAGATGCTTTGGGTTAAATCCGTAGCGCGACGGTAGGCACTGATAAACCAACATCGCCGAGGCTCGGCGTTCCTCCTCGGTCATGCCGCCGTCACCGGTGGTCGTGGACGTACCGACGGCGGTGGCGGCGCGCCCTAACGCTTCTTTGGCATTGGCCGACAGGGAGCCAAAACTCATGCCTGCGATGGTTATTGGAATCTTGAGTTCTAACGGCTTGGAGGCGAACCTGTTACCAAGTACGGTTTTCGTCTCGCATCGCTCCCTATAGCCCTCCAAGGGATAACGTGACAAAGAGGCGGTGATGAATGTGAGGTCATCGAAACTTGGTACGTGCCTTTTGGCACCCCATCCGCGGATTTCATAGCGTCCCATGGTCGCCATTTGAGTGATGTGGGAAATCATTTGAGGCGGAAAGGTCGCACTTTCGCGCAAGGCTGGGTTTATTGCATCTTCCTCAGACATCAGTAACTCTGATTCGTGAGTGCGTCGAAGTTGTATAACTGTTTTGCGGACGCGACCTTGGTAACGTTCTCAGGGTTGATGTGATCAAAGCCCGCGGCAATGCACATTTCGCGAACCAGGGTTACATCAGTGGCTGTCATTTCCTCGATTTGGGCATCTGCTCCCAAGGAACGAATCGTGCCTCCGACGTAAATGACGGCTTCATAGAGTGAGTCGCCCAGTGAATCACCCGCATCTCCGCCTACCAGAACGGTGCCGGCCTGTGCCATGAAGGCACTCATGTGGCCGACACTGCCCCCCACTGCAAGGCTTCCGCCTTTGAGTGAAATTGCCGCTCGTGACGAAGCATCACCCTCAATCACCACCAAACCACCGTGAGCTGAGGCCGCGGTGGATTCACTGGCATTGCCGCGGACCCGCACCACGCCACTCATCAGGTTTTCACCGACACCCCAACCGACGCTGCCGTTGACAGTAAATGAGGGACCATCGCATAGGCCTGCTAGGTAGTACCCAGCATTGCCGTTGATATTGATGTGGATTTTGTTGGTAAGCCCGACACCGAGATTATGGGCACCGCGTACCTCGGTGATATTAACTTCGGCGCCCGCAGATTGGGCTCGGAGTTCCCGATTTACGGCGGTCACTCCCATCGCTCGGGCATCCAAAGTGAGTGGGGGCTTGGTCTGCACACTCATGTGATCACACGGTCCATGTGTGGATCTCCTCGGGTTGTGGCTCGAAAATGCGAGCACCCTCAATATCAGGAAGGCTCGCGAGCGCGTGGTACTCACTGGCCACTGCAATGTATTCCGGCCGTTCGGCGATCACCATGGGCTTGCAAGCAAATGCATCGCGTACTACCGAAAACTGGTGGTCTGTGGTGACTACGAGTGTGAAAAATCCATCGAACTCCTTGAGCACATGCCGCATGGCCTCTTCAAGGTCATCCCCCTTAGTCATCCGGTAGCCGATAAATTGGGCGGCTACCTCGGTGTCATTATCGGTAACGCAAGTAACCCCAGCGTCTACGAGCGTACGGCGAATACTTGCGTGGTTAGAAAATGATCCGTTATGGACGAGAGCCAGATCGTGGGCGGGAGAGAAGGGGTGTGCACCATCGGTGGTGATAGCCGATTCGGTGGCCATCCGGGTGTGGCCGAGGGCTAAATAGCCACTCATCTGCGGCACCCGATAACGCTCACAGATATCCCGAGGCAGTCCGACATCCTTGATTAGGTGAATGGCTTTACCCACTCCAACAATGGTGAGTTGATGGTCGGGCGTGCCCAGCAATGCCTGGCTCACCACCTCTTCCCCTGCGCTGGTCACCAAAAAGGCGATATTGCCAATCTCCTCGATTGAGGATGTCGCCCCGGTCGCGGTGTCGACGG
>CAMDKJ010000092.1 GCA_945900705.1 Bifidobacterium breve
AGTAAACTTGCCCGCGTAGAAAATAGTCTCGCCGCGGTTCGCTCTTTCATCAACCATTTCGGCGAACATCGTCACGATGTTGAGCATGAAATTGATGGCGTTGTCATTAAGGTCGACGATCTGGCGCTGCAGGCGCAACTAGGTGAGACCGCACGGGCACCGCGTTGGGCAATCGCCTACAAGTACCCACCAGAAGTCGTCCGTACCCGGCTGATTGATATTCAAGTGAATGTGGGCCGGACCGGGCGGGTTACGCCATTCGCGATCATGGAACCCGTGAAAGTCGCAGGTTCGAGCGTTGCGATGGCCACTTTGCATAATGCGTTTGAGGTGGAGCGTAAGGGTGTGCTGATCGGCGACATGGTCTATTTGCGCAAGGCCGGTGATGTCATACCCGAAATTCTCGGCCCGGTAGTTGAGGCGCGCACGGGGAGCGAACGCCCCTTTGTGATGCCCATGCTGTGCCCTGCCTGTGGATCCACACTTGGTCCGGCCAAGGAGGGTGACAAGGATTTTCGGTGCCCGAATGCGCGCGGGTGCCCCGCCCAATTGCGGGAGCGGCTTTCGCATGTGGCATCACGTGGAGCCCTAGATATTGAGGGCCTTGGTGAAAAGGCGGCCTCTGCGCTTTTGGACTGCGGCTTGTTGGCCGACGAAGGTGATCTTTTCCTGCTCACGCAAGCCGATCTCCTCAACTGCGAATTCTTCAGGCGCGAGCCGGCCAAGGGGGAAGATGGTCCCCAGCTAACCGAAAACGCTAAGAGCATGTGGGCTCAGGTGCAACTTGCCAAAGGCCGGCCGCTCTGGCGGGTTTTGGTGGCACTTTCAATCCGGCACGTGGGCCCAACCGCGGCGCAGTCCCTTGCTCGAGTCTTCGGAAGTCTCGATTCGATTAGTTCTGCCAGTATTGCTGAGCTAGCCGAGGTTGATGGAGTCGGTGAAACCATTGCGGTGGCAGTTCGCGAGTGGTTTAGCGAGCCTTGGCATCAACAGGTGGTCTCAAAATGGCGCGCTGGTGGGGTGCAGTTTGCTGATGCGGGTGGTGGGTCGACTTCACATGAGTTCGCGGGCCTGGTGGTAGTTATCACCGGATCTTTGGCCGGTTACACCCGCGATAGTGCGGCTGCGGCCGTAACAAGTCGTGGAGGCAAGGTGTCTGGTTCAGTCTCGTCGAAGACCAGTGTTTTGGTTGCCGGTGAAAGCGCCGGGTCAAAATTCGACAAGGCCGTAGCCCTTGGCGTACCGGTTATCGGTGCGGCCGGATTTGAAGTAATGCTCACCGACGGGCTGGAAGCGGCGCTGACTACAATCACGCAGTGACCGCAATTACCCGTCAGGAAGTCGCCCATCTGGCGAAATTGGCCCGACTTGACCTAACCGCTACCGAACTTGACCACTATGCGGAGCAGTTAGCGGTAATTTTGCAGTCGGTGGCCCGGATTTCAGAGGTGGCCGCCGATGACATCCCGCCGACCTCCCATCCGGTGCCGGTTGAAAATGTTTTCCGTGATGACATCGCCTATCCGGGGCTAGATCGGGCCGAGGTTTTCGCCTCAGCTCCGGCGACTCAAGATGATCGTTTCCGAGTGCCCAGGATTCTGGACGAGGAACAAGCATGAGGAGCGTCGATGCCGACCTCATTCGCCAACCTGCATCAGTGCTCGCAGCAGCAATTTCCGAAGGGGAGGTTTCATCCCTTGAAGTCACCAAGGCCCATCTGGCGCGTATCACTGAGGTCGACGAGCGTGTGCACGCTTTTTTACAGGTGACGGGTGAAGCAGCGCTCGCAGCGGCTGAATTAGTTGATGAAAAACGTAGAGCAGGAGCCAAGTTAGGCGCCCTAGCCGGGGTGCCGATCGCGGTTAAGGATGTCCTGACGATGCGCGGGGTGCCGACCACCTGCGGATCCAAAATTCTTGAAGGCTGGCGGCCGCCTTATGACTCCACAGTCGTTGCGCGTTTGCGGGCCGCCGACATGGTGATCTTGGGCAAGACCAACATGGATGAATTCGCGATGGGCTCCTCAACCGAGCACTCCGCGTACGGTCCGACACACAACCCATGGGATTTAACACGGATTCCCGGTGGTTCCGGTGGTGGCTCAGCGGCTTCGTTGGCAGCCTTTGAGGCGCCACTGGCGATTGGCACCGACACCGGCGGATCAATTCGTCAGCCGGCGGCGGTCACCGGCACAGTTGGAGTCAAGCCAACTTATGGTGGGGTTTCCCGATACGGCCTGGTGGCATTGGCATCATCACTCGATCAGGCCGGCCCGTGCGCCCGTTCGGTGCTAGATGCCGCATTACTTCACTCCGTCATCGCAGGGCATGACCCGCGCGACTCAACGTCGATTAATGCGCCGGTGCCCGACGTCGTGGGCGCAGCGAATCGTGGCGATGTACGTGGGCTGCGAATTGGCCTGGTTAAGGAGCTAAGTGGTGCGGGCTATCAGGCCGGAGTTCTGCAGAGATTTAACGAAGCCGTTGAGTTGCTTCAAGGCCTCGGGGCCGAAGTAGTTGAGGTTTCCTGCCCCAACTTTGACTATGCACTGGGCGCCTACTATTTGATTCTTCCTGCGGAGGCTTCGAGTAATCTCGCGCGTTTCGACGGTATGCGCTATGGGCTTCGAGCCGGTGATGACGGATCGAATTCTGTTGAACAAGTGATGTCACTTAGTCGCGAGGCGGGCTTTGGAGCCGAAGTTAAGCGGCGCATCATGCTAGGTACCTATGCTCTGTCGAGCGGTTATTACGATGCCTACTACGGACAAGCCCAAAAAGTGCGGACTCTCATCACCCGAGACTTCAATGCGGCTTTCGATAAGGCGGATGTGCTCATCTCGCCAACCGCGCCGACCACGGCTTTCAAAATCGGCGAAAAGGTTGATGATCCGCTGGCAATGTACTTGAACGACATCGCCACCATTCCGGTAAATCTGGCCGGTAACTGCGCGATGTCGCTACCGGTTGGCCTCGCGCCGGCTGATGGGCTGCCCGTGGGCCTGCAGATCATGGCACCGCCGATGGCCGACGACCGGCTCTATCTCGTGGGCTCGGCACTTGAGTCGGCGCTCACCGACAAATGGGGCCACCTCCTCATCGAGGAGGTGCCGAGCCTGTGAGTACCAATCATGAAACCGTACCTTTTGAAGAAGCCATGACCAGGTATGAGCCGATCATCGGTCTTGAGGTGCATGTTGAATTGGGCACTAACTCAAAAATGTTCTGCTCATGCTCTACAACTTTTGGTGCCGCTCCAAATACCCAGGTGTGCCCGGTATGTCTTGGGTTACCCGGCTCGATGCCGGTACTTAATCGGGTGGCGGTTGAGTCAACCATTCGCATAGGTCTGGCCCTTAATTGCGATATTGCCACCTGGTGCCGATTTGCTCGCAAGAACTATTTCTACCCTGATATGCCAAAGGATTACCAAGTCAGCCAGTATGACGAACCCCTATGCACCAATGGCTGGCTTGATGTCACTGTTGCCACCGATGAAGGTCCGCAGGTCGTGCGCGTTGAAATCGAGCGGGTACACATGGAAGAGGACACCGGCAAGCTGACACATGCTGGCGGTGCCACCGGCCGCATTCACGGGGCTGACTATTCCCTCGTTGATTACAACCGAGCTGGTATCCCGTTGATTGAAATTGTCACCAAGACAGTGATAGGCACCGGATCTTTGGCGCCGGCTGTTGCGCGGGCATATGTCACTGAGTTACGCGATGTGATGCGTGCGCTGGGAGTCTCTGATGTGCGCATGGAGGAAGGCTCCCTTCGCTGCGATGCCAACCTGTCGCTCAATAAGCCTGGTGAGGGCTGGGGCACTCGCAGTGAAACAAAGAATGTGAATTCACTGAGGTCAGTCGAACGTGCGGTGCACTCTGAAATCGAAAGGCAAGCCGCAGTTCTAGACTCTGGCGGTCGAGTGATTCAAGAGACCCGTCACTTCAACGAAGATACCGGGCGCTCAACCTCGGGTCGGTCCAAAGAGCAGGCCGAGGATTACCGCTACTTCCCGGAGCCAGATTTAGTACCGATAGCACCATCGCTCGCGTGGGTTGAAGAACTGCGAGCTACCTTGCCAGAAGTCCCCTCCGTCAAGCGCGCTCGGCTGCAGAACACCTGGGGGATTAATGAGTTCGAGCTGGCGACTTTGGTAAATGCGGGTGCGGTTGAACTGGTTGAGGCCAGTATCGCTGAAGGCGTTGACCCTGCAGCCGCGCGAAAGTGGTGGACCGGCGAGTTATTGCGTGTGGCGAATGAGCGTGGTGTCGAGCTCAGCGAATTGCCGGTGACAGTGGGCCAGATAGCCCGTGTTGAAGCCCTTATCGCGGATGGCAGCCTCAATGACAAGTTGGCCCGTCAAGTTTTCGAAGGCGTATTGGCGGGTGAAGGCGATGTTGATTTAGTCATCGCGCAACGAGGCCTCGCGGTAGTTACTGACGACGGTGCACTCCTTGCGGCCATTGACGAAGCGTTAGCCGCGCAGCCAGATGTCGCAGAGAAAATAATGAGCGGAAAGATTCAAGCTGCTGGCGCAATCGTGGGTGCGGTTATGAAGACCACAAAGGGGCAGGCTGATGCGGCGAAAGTTCGGGCGTTACTGCTTGAACGCCTCGGGGTAAGTGAGTAGCACGCCTTGGCTGGTATCGCGTTGCTGCCGACTTTTTTACAGGGCGTCGAGTTCGCCGGCGAACTTGTTTTCTATGACGGGGCGCCGGCTCCAGCGGACTTGGAGCGGGCTGGGTTCTTCGTCCCCGAATACATGGGTCCGATATCCACGGTAGAAGTACTGGTCGATTTGCCGGTGCTCGAGGTAGTGCAGTTGCTCACCGCGGGCTTTGATTACGTGCTGCCGTACCTGCCCGCTGGGGCAAAACTGTGTAATGCGGCGGGCGTTCACGATGCCAGCACCGCCGAACTGGCGATCGGTCTCATGCTCTCTGCGCTTCGCGGGCTAGATGTTGCCGCACGAAATATGGTGTCGGGCACTTGGCAACATGAAACCAGGCCGAGCCTTGCAGATCGAGCGGTGCTGGTGTTGGGTGCGGGTGGGGTAGGGCAGGCAATCAGGGCGCGCCTTGAACCATTCGAGACCACCGTCACCATGATTGGGCGCACCGCTCGAACGGGCGTATACGCGGTAAGTGATCTTGAGTCGTTACTGCCGAACGCTGATGTCGTAGTGATCGCGGTGCCACTTGACGTTACGACTGATGGTCTGGTCGATTTACAGTTTCTGCAGCGAATGAAGGCCGGTGCCTTGTTGGTGAATGTGGCGCGCGGCCGGGTAGTAGTAACCGACGCGCTCATTGCGCAACTGCACGCAGGTCACATCAGTGCGGCACTCGATGTGAGCGACCCGGAGCCGCTGCCGCCAGATCATCCCCTCTGGTCGTGCCCCAATTTGTTAATTTCACCCCATGTCGGCGGCGACACGTCAGCATTTGCCCCACGGGCAAGATCGCTGGTCATGCATCAGTTGGCTCGTTGGGCAAGTGGCCAGGAGCTGAGGAATGTCATCCCCACCCCACAAGCCCAATAGCTCGCCGGTTCTAACGAAACATTAGGGTGACGCCATGACGAATATGAAGCCGCGAAGTTCTGAAGTCACCGATGGCCTAGAGCGCGCCGCCGCCCGCGGGATGCTCCGCGCGGTGGGGATGTCTGACGAAGACTTCCCCAAAGCCCAAATCGGCATTGCCTCTTCGTGGAACGAGATCACCCCTTGCAATCTTTCGCTGGAGCGCTTAGCCAGATCAGCGAAGGAAGGGGTGCACCAAGCCGGCGGCTTCCCGATGCAGTTCGGCACGATCTCAGTGTCCGATGGCATCTCAATGGGCCATGAAGGTATGCATTTTTCGCTCGTCTCGCGCGAGATCATCGCCGATTCGGTTGAAGCTGTGATGCAGGCCGAACGCCTCGATGGCATGGTCACCTTCGCGGGCTGCGACAAGTCGCTGCCGGGGATGTTGATGGCTTCTGCGCGCATAGATGTGGCTTCAGTTTTTGTTTATGCAGGTTCGATACTTCCCGGCCACGTGAAATTATCCGATGGCACTGAAAAAGATGTCACGATCATTGATGCCTTTGAGGCCGTTGGAGCCTGTGCTCGCGGCCTGATGTCGCGGGCCGATGTCGACGCTATTGAGCGAGCAATTTGCCCAGGCGAAGGCGCCTGCGGAGGTATGTACACCGCAAACACCATGGCGAGTGCAGCTGAAGCCATGGGGATGTCATTACCGGGTTCGGCAGCCCCGCCGGCTGTTGATCGCCGCCGCGATGGTTTTGCGCGGCGCTCCGGTGAGGCGGTTGTCGAACTCATTCGCCAGGGTATTACTACCAGCGACATCATCACGAAGCAATCCCTAGAGAATGCAATTGCGGTGGTAATGGCATTTGGCGGTTCAACGAATGCGGTCTTGCACCTTCTTGCCATTGCCCATGAAGCAAATGTTGAACTTGAGATGGAGGATTTCCATCGGATCGGCTCGAAGGTGCCATTACTCGCCGACGTAAAACCATTTGGTCGATTCGTCATGAGTGACGTGGACCGAGTCGGTGGCGTGCCAGTAATTATGCGGGCCTTACTTGACGCTGGCTTAATGCATGGCGACTGCCTCACGGTAACGGGCAAGACGATGGCGGAGAACCTAGCCAATATCAATCCACCGGACCCAGACGGCGATATCTTGTATGCGTCCAAAAACGCAATTGCCACTACCGGTGGTATCACAATTTTATCGGGTTCGATGGCTCCAGAAGGTGCCGTTGTAAAAAATGCGGGAGTACCGGTTGATGTCTTCGAAGGTGCTGCACGGGTATTCGAGCGTGA
>CAMDKJ010000093.1 GCA_945900705.1 Bifidobacterium breve
GTGGCTTATGAGGATTGGGTGGCCGATCCGCAGGTATTGGTCGATGCCTATTCGAGCCTGGGGCTACCGCGTGATGACCAGGCGGTGCGCGCAGCTCTACTTGAGCGCCTTGAGCATGGATCACGGCCAGGGTGAGCGGCCAATTAGTACTATCGGTAGCAGAGGTGGCGCTCGTTCAGCGCAAAACAATCTGGGTGTTGTCGACAGCTCAAGTCTTGAGCGGAATTGCAATCGCTGGTGCGGTGCCGGTAGGGGCGCTGATCGCGGGTTCAATCGCTGACTCGGAGGCGGCTGCCGGATTAGCACAGACTTGCACGATTATTGGCTCGGCGTTGATCGCCTTGCCGCTGGCGCGAATCGCGCTAAGTAGGGGCCGCCGGGTGGCACTGACCACGGGATTTGGTATCGGTGTCCTTGGTGCGGTAATCATCATTTACGCTGCGGTCCTTCGAAATCTCGCTTTGGTTTATGTCGGGTGTGTGGTATTTGGTGTGGCTTCAGCCGCCAGTTATCAAGCCCGATACACGGCGACGGACTTGGCGCCGGAAAGCCATCGGGCGCGAGCACTTTCTTGGGTGGTCTGGGCCGGAACTATCGGGGCGGTATTAGGCCCAAACCTCTTGAACTTCTCTGGATCAATCGGTTTGGCACTTGGCCTACCGCAGCTGGCGGGGCCATATCTTCTCGGTGGGATCACCCTCCTTGCAGCTTCTGTTACTTTGTTCTTGTTCCTTAGGCCAGACCCATACCTACTCGCAACCGCTAATCGCTCAGCGGCTTCTGGGGTGATCGAGCGACCTAAGTTAAGTGATGCCCTAGGGCATGTACGCGGGCGCCCCAGGGCCATTTTGGGTATCACCACGGTTGCGATTGGACATGTAGTGATGGTCATGGTGATGGTCATGACCCCGATCCATATGGCCCATGTTGATGTCTCGCTGCAGCTCATTGGGTTCGTGATCAGCGTGCATGTGGCCGGGATGTATGCCTTCTCGCCGATCGTTGGTTGGGGGGTCGACCGACTTGGCAGAATCCCGGTCATTGTGATCGGGATTGGCATTTTGGCGGCCGCCTGTGTCATCGCCGGCCTAGCCCCAGGTGATGACACCCGGCAACTTGGAGTTGGGCTGTTTCTGCTGGGGCTGGGTTGGTCGTGCACCCTAATCGCCGGATCAACCCTGCTGACGGATGAAGTTACCGCCGCTGATCGCCCAGCGGTGCAGGGGCTGTCAGATTTGATCATGAATGTGGCCGGTGGAGTCGGTGGGGCAATCGCCGGGCTGATCGTGCTTTTTGCCTCATACGCCGCCCTCTGCGGGGCTTCGCTGGTGCCAATAATTGGACTGGGGATCGTGGTTGCCCTCCCGGCGTGTCGTCGCCATTCGAACACCCGTTCGATATAGATTCCAGTCACGACGCGAGGTGGGCCTTCATCCACATCGGCCACGAAGGCGATTGCTGCCGGCCCCCGAGTGTCAGAGGGTCGGCATACCTTTCGTGTTCTAGCGAACATGACCACCAAGTAATTGACCACCGACAAGACAGGGAGAACCACCAATGGCCAGTACAGCTGGTGACCGCGAGAAGGCTCTGGATGCCGCCCTCGCCCAAATTGAACGCCAATTCGGCAAAGGCTCGGTGATGCGCTTGGGCGAAGAAGGCCGAATTCCGATTGATGTCATCCCGACCGGCTCCATTGCCCTTGATGTTGCCCTGGGGATCGGTGGCCTACCCCGTGGCCGGATCGTGGAGATCTACGGCCCAGAGTCTTCAGGTAAGACCACTTTGGCCCTGCACGCCATCGCGAACGTGCAGGCGGCCGGTGGGCTAGCAGCGTTCATCGATGCCGAGCACGCTCTAGATCCTGATTATGCCTCGCGCTTGGGTATCGACCTCGACAGTTTGTATGTCTCGCAACCCGATACCGGGGAACAGGCCCTCGAAATCACCGACACCTTGGTGCGCTCGGGTGCCCTCGATCTAATCGTCATCGACTCGGTTGCGGCGTTGGTACCACGGGCTGAAATTGAAGGGGAGATGGGCGATAGCCACGTTGGGCTGCAAGCACGCTTGATGAGTCAGGCACTTCGCAAAATGGCAGGTGCACTCAGTAATACCAACACTACCTGCATCTTCATCAATCAATTGCGCGAAAAGATTGGCGTGATGTTTGGTTCACCCGAAACCACAACCGGTGGTAAAGCCCTGAAGTTCTATTCATCGGTGCGTCTTGATGTACGGCGCATCGAAACCCTTAAGGGCGGTACCGAAGCTGTTGGTAACCGCACCCGGGTCAAGGTCGTAAAGAACAAGGTGGCCCCACCCTTTAAGCAGGCGGAGTTTGACATTTTGTACGGCGAAGGTATTTCACGTGAAGGCTCACTGATTGATGTTGGTGTTGATCAAGGGATAGTAAAGAAGTCTGGTGCGTGGTTTACCTATGAGAGTGATCAACTAGGTCAAGGTAAAGAGAATGCTCGCACTTTCTTGAAAGACAATCCGGATCTCGCCAACGAAATTGAAAAGCGAATCAAAGAGGTAATGGGGATCGGTGCCAAACTTGATGCCCCCGCTGATATTCCAACGTCGGCGTTGCCGGAGGCGCAGAGCACTTCCGAGGCCGCACCCAAAGCCTCGGCGAAATCAACTGCAATGCCAATTGATGTGGAGTAATGAGTAGCCCCCAAATCACGAGAAGGGCCAAGACCCCCACCTCCCGGTCGAGGTCGGCGAGCGAGTCGGATCTTGACTCGCTCGCACCGGAGCGTTCACAGCAAGACTTAGAACAGGACGCCCGAAATATCGTGTTGCGCAAACTAAATTATGC
The DNA here is from genome assembly GCA_945900705.1 of Bifidobacterium breve. Taxonomy (GTDB): domain Bacteria; phylum Actinomycetota; class Actinomycetes; order S36-B12; family S36-B12. Next base: position 2,828 of record CAMDKJ010000093.1, read on the forward strand.
CCCACGCACCCGCTCGGAGTTAGCAACTGATCTGGTGGCGGGGGGCATCCCCGAATCCGTCCGTGAGCAAGTACTGGACCGCTATGTCGAGGTGGGTCTTATCGATGATGCGGCACTCGCCGAACTTTGGGTGACATCTCGGCAGCGCACCAAAGGCAGTACCAGATCAGTGCTAAAGCACGAGTTACGCCAAAAAGGGGTTAGCGACGAGGACGCCGAAGCGGCCTTGGCCCTAATCACCGAGGCCGATGAGTACGAGCGGGCCCGAAGCCTGATTGCCACGAAAATACGTGCCACCGAGCGCCTAGCCCCTAAGGCGCGCACCCGGCGGCTGATTGGGCTACTCATGCGGCGCGGCTACTCTGCGAACCTGGCCCAAATCGTTGTCCAAGAGGCAATAGCTGACTGTGAATAAAGTCACTCGAGCCAATTGGCGTATATCGCCCATAGAGGGTTCAATTGGGCTATCTGCTAACTACTTATTTGGGGTGTTTTTTTCGTGCCTGGTCTTTCTAAATGGGCAATTCGGCGTCCGGTTGTAGCGCTCATTGCTTGGGTTATTGCACTTGGTGCAATCGTTGGGCTTGGTAGCCAACTTGGCGGTGCGCTAAATGACTCGTTCTCACTTCCGGCGACTGAGTCAACCGCAGCCCAAGAGCTATTGAGCAGTGGTGGTGATGGCGCAGCAGGCTCTGGCGCCGGGGCACGCATAGTTTGGTCGCCGGCCGCTCTTTCATCGGCACCGACAGGTGGCGCGGTCGACCCACTGGTACTTCGTGAGATCACGCCGGTATTGCAACAGATCGCTGATTTGGGGAGTGTTAGCTGCGTTACTTTGCCGACCGGTGGGGGCCTTGGGCCCAATTGCCCTGCGGCGCCAGCGGGGATGACCCCTGACCAGCTGAAGGACCTACCCCAAGATCAACAACAAGCAATTAATGATGCGGGGGCTGCATTCGCGGCGGCATCGTCAGCGGTTAGCCCCGACGGCAGCGTCGCGTATTCGAACGTAACTTTTGTGGACGGAGTGGTTTCAGCAGGTGATGCCACCGCTTTCCTAGCGGCGATTAAGAGTGCGAATACTGACCAACTTCAGGTTGGTGCAAGTGGCCAAGCGCTGGAGTGGGCCGCGCAAGAGCCCCCCAAGAGCGAGGGTATTGGCATTGGGGTGGCCATCATCATCTTGCTGATTGCCTTTGGCTCGGTGATTGCGGCCGGAATGCCAATTTTCGTAGCCGTTGTAGGCCTAGCGATGGGCCAGATGGCGGTACTGCTGGTTGCGAATTTCCTGGACGTAGCAACATTCGCCCCGACCTTGGCAGCGATGATCGGCCTGGGTGTTGGTATTGACTATGCGTTGTTTGTGATGAACAGATTCAGGCAAGCGGTCTTAGCCGGGCATCAGCCTAAGGCCGCCGCACTGGAGTCGGTTGTGACCGCAGGGCGTGCGGTGCTCTTCGCGGGTGGCACCGTGATTATCGCCTTGCTGGGGCTCTTTGTGCTGCGAATCAATTTCTTTGACGGCCTAGCGGTGGCCGCGGCCATGACCGTCCTGATGGTGATGCTGTCGGCGCTTTGGATGTTACCGGCACTACTAAGTCTGCTCGGCAACAAAGCACTGGGTATCCGATTGCCTTGGGGGAAGAAGCCAGGGAAGGTGCACCCAGAAGGCAAGCGCTGGGCGCAGTATGGCCACGGCCTGCAGCGCCGGCCCTGGCTGACCACCATCGGCGCGGTTGTTGTCATCGTGGTGCTAGCAATCCCGGTACTGAGCCTGCGGCAAGGGTTCGCTGATGACTCCGGCAAGCCGGAAGGCAGCAGCTCGCGGATCGCCTATGACTTAATGTCAAATGGTTTTGGCCCCGGAGTTAATGGGCCTTTCTTCGCAGCGGTGAAACTTCCGGCGCCAAATGACGTGGCAGCATTTACTACCATCGTCACCGGTTTGAGTGAAGCTGAAGGCGTCGCTGCAGTACTACCAACAGCCCAAATGGTTCCGCTTATCGCGATGAATCCTGATTCGTTCGGTCCTGACGGCACCGTTGCCACCATTATGATCACGCCTAATTCGGCGCCACAGGATGAAGCCACAACCGCGCTGCTTGACCGGCTTCGAAGTGAAGTTAATCCGAGGCTTGAAGCTGCGACCGGTGCCGAAATTTATATCGGCGGGGCGCAAGCCATTACCTCTGACTTCACAACGGTGCTAACCGATGCGCTGCCTATTTTCTTGTTGGTGGTTGTCGGGCTGGGCTTCTTGGCCCTGGTGCTGCTCTTCCACTCGCTAGTGGTGCCGTTAACGGCTGCGATAACCAGCCTGATGAGTTTTGCCGCCGCCATGGGTATTACGGTCGCCGTGTTTCAGTGGGGTTGGCTTGCTGGGCCCATCGGTATTAGTGGCACCGGTCCGATTATGCCGTTCCTACCCATCATGGTCTTTGCGATTTTGTTTGGGCTGTCGATGGATTACCAAGTCTTCTTGGTAACGCGCATGCAAGAGGAGTGGGCGCGCACCGGCGACAACGCCGCCTCGGTGCGTCGCGGCCTCGCGGGCTCAGGGCGCGTCGTAATGATCGCGGCAGCGATCATGGCCAGTGTTTTCTTGGCATTCGTGCCAACCCCTGATTCAACGATCAAGTTATTCGGTATCTCGCTAGCTTCCGCGGTCATTATTGACGCCTTCTTGGTGCGGTTGGTTTTGGTGCCTTCACTGATGTCGATACTTGGCAAAGCCAACTGGTGGTTGCCCAATTGGCTGGATCGCATCTTGCCGCGGGTGCAAATTGAGCCGGGAGCCGATGAGATCGAAGATGGCGATTACGCCGGCGGTCCATCTGGCGGTGCATCTGATGATGATGACCTGCCCGGTGAAGAGGTAGCGCGCGACTCAGTATCGGTCTGATCCGCGGGTTCTACCAGCAACACCTCAATTGGGGGTTAAGGCGTGGACTTTATCGAGAAGGTCTCTGGGTTCAAGGAAGTTGTTGTGGGCGCGGGTGACCTGAAATCTGGCGGTCAGAGTCCTAACATCGGCGTGGCCACCGGACTCACGACCACTGGCGTGAATCATCGGAAGATTTGGGTGTTGCAGGGTGGTAGATAGACTGATGGTTTACATCTGCGGTCGGCAAAGTGCCGAGGATATGGTCGGAGGGCAGTGTGGTGCCTCGCACCTATCAGGTTCGCACTTATGGCTGCCAGATGAACGTCCACGACTCCGAGCGGCTTTCTGGGCTACTCGAGAGCGCTGGGTATGTACCCGCGGTTGAGGGACAAGTCGCGAACGTAGTTGTCTTCAACACGTGTGCGGTTCGAGAGAATGCTGACAACCGCCTTTATGGAAATTTAAGCCATCTGGTTCCGGTGAAAGCGAGTAACCCCGGCATGCAGATCGCGGTCGGCGGTTGCCTAGCCCAAAAAGACCAAGGCGAGATCTTGCGCAAGGCTCCGTGGGTTGACGTGGTCTTTGGCACCCACAACATCGGTTCACTTCCGATGCTGCTTGAGCGAGCGCGCATTCAAGAGCAAGCACAGATCGAAATCAAGGAAGCACTTGAAGTTTTCCCCTCGAGCCTGCCGACAAAACGCGATGCGGCTTATGCCGCATACGTTTCGGTGAGCGTCGGTTGCAATAACACCTGCACTTTTTGTATTGTGCCAGCGCTTCGCGGTACCGAAAAAGATCGAAGGGCCGGCGATATTCTCTCCGAAGTGCAGATGCTTGTTGACGATGGTGTTCTCGAAATCACACTACTTGGTCAAAATGTAAATGCCTACGGGGTCGAGTTTGGGGACCGGGAGGCTTTCGGAAAACTATTACGGGCTTGCGGTGAAATTTCCGGTTTAGAGCGGGTTCGCTTCATGAGTCCGCATCCGCGGGATTTCACCGACGACGTGATCGCGGCGATGGCTGAAACCGCCAATGTAATGCCGCAATTACATATGCCACTGCAGTCCGGATCCGATACCGTCCTGCAGGCGATGCGGCG
>CAMDKJ010000094.1 GCA_945900705.1 Bifidobacterium breve
ATGGCACCCCTGACTACAAGGTTGCCGATCTGTCCTTGGCTGACTTTGGTCGCGATGAAATCCGCTTGGCCCAGCACGAAATGCCAGGTCTGATGGCGATGCGTGACGAATTTGGCGCAAGCAAGCCGCTTAAGGGTGCGCGCATCACCGGGTCATTGCATATGACGATCCAGACTGCTGTCCTGATAGAGACCTTGGTTGACCTTGGGGCCGATGTGCGCTGGGCCTCATGCAATATCTTCTCGACCCAAGATCACGCTGCCGCTGCGGTGGTGGTTGGTCGCGAGGGCACGGTGGCTGACCCTAAGGGCGTGCCGGTGTTCGCCTGGAAGGGCGAATCCCTGCCCGAGTACTGGTGGTGCACCGAGCAGATCTTGATGTGGCCAGATGGTAAGGGCCCGAACATGATTCTTGACGATGGTGGCGACGCCACGATGCTCGTGCATAAAGGTAAGGAGTTCGAGGCTGCCGGTTTCGTACCGACCCCCGATGAGACCACGTCGGAGGAGTACGGGGTCGTTCTTGAAACTCTGCGCCGCTCACTAACGCAAGACGCGACCCGTTGGACATTGATAGCAGCCGGTATCAAGGGCGTGACCGAAGAGACCACGACCGGCGTGCATCGCCTCTACGAAATGATGCGTGCGGGTGAACTCATATTCCCAGCCATCAACGTCAATGATTCGGTAACCAAGAGCAAGTTCGACAACAAGTACGGTTGCCGTCACTCACTTATTGATGGCATCAACCGCGCCACCGACACCATGATCGGTGGCAAGGTCGCTGTGGTTTGCGGCTTCGGCGATGTTGGCAAGGGCTCGGCTGACTCACTACGCGGTCAAGGTGCCCGCGTGATCATCACCGAGATCGACCCGATCTGCGCGCTGCAGGCGGCCATGGACGGCTACCAAGTGGCCAAGCTTGAAGATGTCCTTGATCTTGCTGATATTTTCATCACGGCCACGGGGTGTTATGACGTCATCACCGCCGAGCAAATGGGCAGGATGAAGCACCAGGCCATCGTCGGCAATATCGGCCACTTCGATAACGAAATTGATATCGCCGGCCTTGCTGAGACACCCGGTGTCGTGCGCAAAACCATCAAGCCACAGGTTGATGAATGGACTTTCGCTAACGGCAAATCGATCATCATGCTCTCCGAGGGGCGCCTGTTGAACCTTGGCAATGCCACCGGTCACCCGTCCTTCGTGATGAGTACCTCATTCACGAACCAGGTGTTGGCCCAGATCGAGCTATTCACCAAGCTCGACGAGTACCCACTTGGCGTGTACACACTGCCTAAGGCACTTGATGAGAAAGTTGCACGCCTGCACATTGATGCACTAGGTGTGCGTCTAACCGAATTGAATAAGAAGCAGGCGGAATACCTCGGTGTTGACGTATTTGGCCCGTACAAGCCGGAGAATTACCGCTACTAGTGAACTGGCTGCACTTCGAAATTGGGGCCACGGTCTTTTAAACCTGCACCGCGGTAACGTGGCCCCATGATCGAAACCCCACAAGTCAAATCAGCACGTTGGGGTTTATGGGATGTGCTGATCACCTTGGGTGGCGCCTTGGTGCTGGGTGTTGCTGCGGCATTACTCCTGGGGGCACTAGCGGCCCCACTTGCCTGGCAGCTGCTGGTCGGTGGGCTGGCGCCCTGGGTGGCTCTGGCCGGGTGGCCGCTGTTTATCACGTCGGTTAGAGGCAATGGCCCAAGAATCGATCTGTCCTTAAACCTTAGTTGGCGCGATGCTGGCTGGGGGGTAGTTGGCGGGGGGATAGCCCTTATCGCCGCGCTGGTGGTGGCGGTGATCACAGCGGCGATTTTTGGTGAGTTCACTTCGGCGGCCGGCGAGGTGGCGGCCGAACTGGCGGGCTTGGGCAATGTCTGGCTTCTCATTGCTTTTGGACTGATGATCGCGGTTGGCGCCCCGATTGCCGAAGAGCTAGCTTTTCGCGGTCTCTTCTTCGCGGCCTTGCGTAAACACGGGGTGGGACCGGTGCTGTCCATAGCAATCACGGCCGTGGCATTTGCTCTTTTTCACTTAGAACCGGCCCGAATCGGGGTCTTGCTCAGCATCGGATTGGTGCTTGGCATCGTGCGCCTGCGCACCGGCTCATTGGGGGCAGCCATGGTCGCCCACGGGGTGGTTAACGCGCCAGCTGCGGTATTTCTCATCCTTGGTTTGCCAGGGGTGGCACCATAGGGTCATGAGCACCCAACCTGGCGCGCCTTTGTCGGCCCGTGGCCGCGTCCTCATTGTCGATGATGACCAAGCACTCTCCGAAATGTTGGGCATCGTCTTGCGGGGTGAAGGCTTTGATCCAGTCTTTTGCGGTGATGGCGCCCAGGCACTTCAGGTCTTTCGAAGCTGTAAGCCTGATGTCGTACTACTTGATCTGATGCTTCCGGGGCGCGATGGCATTGATGTGTGCCGATCAATCCGCGCTGAGTCTGGTGTGCCGATCGTCATGCTCACCGCGAAGACCGACACCGTTGATATTGTTGTGGGTCTGGAGTCAGGTGCTGACGACTACATCGTCAAACCATTTAAGCCAAAGGAGTTGGTTGCTCGGATCCGCGCTCGGATGCGCCGCAATGATGATGCACCGCCCTTAACTTTGACTATCGGCGATCTAGCCATCGACGTCAGCGGGCATCAAGTCACTCGCGATGGTCAAGCACTTTCGCTAACACCACTTGAGTTTGATCTCCTTGTTTGCTTAGCACGGCGGCCCGGGAAGGTTTTCACGCGCGAGGTGCTCCTGCAAGAAGTATGGGGGTATCGCCATGCGGCAGATACCCGATTGGTGAATGTCCACGTGCAGCGCCTTCGGGCCAAGATCGAGCACGATCCAGAAGATCCTGCGATTGTTGTCACGGTTAGAGGCGTCGGCTACAAGGCCGGCTCGGCGTAGCCGGTTGTCGGTTATCGCCACGATGCGCGTCATCGGCCAATCAATATGAACAGGTACCTAACCGGAAGCATTGACTTCCTGCTGGCCGGACCGCGGTGGGTAAGGCGCATTTGGCGGAGCTCGCTACTGCTGCGCGTAACCACCACTACGTTGGTGCTATCAATCTTGGTGATGGCCGCACTCGGGTTTTCCTTACTCTCTCGAGTAACCAGCGGTTTACTTGAGGCAAAGGATCGGGCCTCGGTGGGGGAGGCCGCTGCGGGATTGTCCGAAGCTCAACGCGTGTTGGATGCGGCTTACACCGGCACCACGACACCTTCAGCTGCCCGCTTGGTTGATTCTGTGGTAACTACGTTGGCGGCACGTGCTGGTTCACCTGGGCAATTCGATGTATTGCTACTGTCGTCAGGGCCAACACCTGATGCGCCAGAGCGCGGTACCAATCTAGTTTCGGTTACCAGCGTGCCGCCCGCACTCCGCACCGCTGTTACCGATTCGAAGCGCCAGTCTTGGACTTACACCGACATCAAGTCACTTGACGGTCGATCAACCCCTGGGTTAGTGGTTGGTGGCCCACTTAGTGTTCCCAGCGTCGGAGAATACGAGTTGTACTACTTGTTCCCGCTCACTCAAGAGCAGCAGACTCTGGATCTAGTGCGCAGCTCGGTCATCGTCACTGGGCTATTGCTGGTTGGCCTCTTGGCATTGGTAGCCGGACTCATCACGCGTCAGGTGGTCGTTCCCGTTCGCGCTGCGGCCCGTACGGCACTGCGTTTCTCCGAGGGGTATTTATCGGAGCGAATGAAAGTAAGGGGCGAGGATGACCTCGCGCGGCTGGCCGGGGCGTTTAATGACATGGCGGCGAGTATTGCTCGGCAGATCAAGCAGCTTGAGGGGCTTTCACGGGTGCAGCGCCGATTCGTCTCTGACGTCTCCCATGAATTGCGTACCCCTTTGACCACCATTCGAATGGCCGCAGATGTGATGTTCGAGGAGCGCGCATCCTTTGATGGGCCAACGGCGCGCGCGGCCGAGTTGCTTCAGGCCCAGTTAGACCGGTTCGAGTCATTGTTGGTTGATCTACTCGAGATTTCGCGATTTGACGCTGGTGCCGCGGTCCTCGAAGCCGATCCGTTTGACCTATACGCGCTGGTATCGAGGGTGATTGATGGCTCGACCTCACTCGCCGAACGTAACGGTGTGCCACTGCGCCTGCACTCCGAAGGTGAGCCCAGATTGCTCTATGCGGATTCGCGCCGAATTGATCGAGTGATAAGAAATCTCGTTGGTAACGCAATCGAACATGGCAATGATCGCGGGGTTGACATCACCATCGGCAGCAATGAAGAAGCGGCGGCCGTCACGGTGCGTGACTACGGAGTTGGGTTGCGACCGGGGGAGGCCTCGCTGGTATTTAATCGATTCTGGCGCGCGGATCCGGCGCGGGCTCGCACTACCGGCGGCTCTGGATTGGGGTTGGCTATCGCGCTCGAAGATGCGCGCTTGCATGGTGGCTGGCTCGAGGCTTGGGGTGAACCGGGCACGGGTGCCTGCTTCCGCTTGACTTTGCCGCTTAACGTGCGCGGTACTTTCATCTCTTCGCCACTTGATCTCTACGCGGATGATTCTGCACCAGCAAGTAGTAGCGCGATCGAGAATGTCGAGGTGCGCTAGTGCGTAGCTTTACGATTTTCCTCGCGGCAACGATGTTGCTTACCGGCTGCGGCTCACTACCCGCCTCACTTACCGCACAGGTGCCAACGACCGGGCCGATCCAGCAAGGTGCGCAAGTCAATCTTGATCGCAAGGATCAGTTCATTCGGGTAATTGCGCGCAGCCCTCGCGATGGGATGACCCCAACCCAAATCGTGCAAGGGTTTTTGGACGCATCGGCTTCATTTGATGGCGACCATGCGGTCGCGCGGGAATATTTGACCGGTTCCGCGAACAGCCGTTGGTTGCCTGGCTTGCAGGTGTCGGTTTATGACGGTGCCGCGGTTGTTACTTCCAGTGGTAGTTCAGTGACACTGACCGCGAGCCAGACCGGCAGGATCGATGAGATTGGCCGATATGTGGTGGCTTCCCCAGGCCAAGATCTTCGAGGTAGTTTCCAATTAGTTCGCGACGGCACGCAGTGGCGCATCGATCGGCTTCCGCAGGGCCTATTGCTCTCCGCCTCTGACGTCGATCGTGCCTATCGATCATTTGCGGTTTACTTCTTCAATCCTAGTTTCTCAGCTCTGGTGCCCGATGCGCGCATGATACCCGTGCTTGGGCCGGGTCAGGGCACTACTTTGGTGCGCTATCTCCTTGACGGGCCAAGTGATTGGTTGGCCCCTGCCGTTCGCACCGGCTTCCCCGACGGGGTGGGGTTAAATATTGAATCGGTACCGATAGATGGTGGCGTGGCCCGTGTTGACCTAAAACCCTCTGTACTTTTGGCCGATGATGGCACGCGCGAAGCGTTATCGCAGCAGTTAGTTTGGACACTAGGCCAGCTTTCAGATGTGACTTCGGTTGAAATCACTGCCGGCGGCCAGCAACTTGTGGTGCCGGGCGTTAGCTCCCCGCAGCCGGTAGACGCCTGGCCGAAGGTCAATCCAGACGCCTTACCCGATAACTCTTCAGGGTATGTGGCGCGCAGCCGCTCGGTGGTGCGATTGGTTACCACTACTGATCGCGCAGTGCCCGGAGATGCTGGCAGTGGCGCGGTTTCCTTCCTGAGGTTTGCTATTGATCGGTTGTCGACCGCGGTCGCTGGGATTGATGCTGACGGCACGTTGTGGCGCGGCGCGATTGCGGAGGATGCACCGTTACTTGCCTTGATTGGTGATGAAGCATTAGCGGCTCCGGTCTTTGACGCCGACGGGAATATCTGGGTCGTTAATGCCCTGACCGGCCTAACCCGCGTGGATCGCATCGGACGAAGGGCTGAAGTTGACGTGGCAGGGCTGCCAGCGGAGTCGTCATTGCTCGCCGCAGTTCCATCACGCGATGGCACTCGGTGCGCACTAATTGTGCAGCAAGGAGTGCGCACGGCGCTTTACGTAGGTGTGATCGTGAGATCAAACGTGGGCGCCCCGATGGCAATTGCTGATCCAATCAGGGTCGAGACTCGGCTGACCGAAGCCATCAGCGTTGGTTGGGCCGGAGCTAACTCCTTACTTGTGATCGGAAGTGATGGCGCGGAGTCTTTGCAGGTGTTTGATTTGAATTTGGCAAGGGGTTCGATTATTGGCATCGGTGCTCCCGAAGCGCCGGTCATGGTGGCGGCCGCACCAGGCCTACCGGCACTGGTTGGTGCAGCGGACGGCTGGATTTATGAGTATGTGGGTTCTAACTGGCGCAAGCGTACCAGCGGTACTTCACCGGCCTATCCGAATTGATTCAACGCTGGGTCGTTGAATGCCAACTATGTGATGGGGTGCCGGCGACCGCGGCGATACCGGCCACGATTACGTCAGCGTTTAATAAAGTGTGCACCGCCTCCAAAGTTGTTGCGCCAGTGGTGATGACATCGTCAACCACGATGATCCGGTAACCAGCAAATTTCGCCAGTTTGGCTATTTGCTTCGGGCGCGGCTGGAAGGCGCCTTTGATTGCGGCCTGACGCTGGGCCGCCGACCTGCCGACATGTTTGCCGTTGTCTAGGTGGCGGGTGAGTAATTGTTGAACCCGCGCTGGCTGATTTGCGTGGGTAAGCACCTGCGCCGCCCGGTGGGCGATCAATGAAGTGGTATCTGCTCCCCGGGCGCGAACTGCGCCGCGCTGCGGGGGGATGGTGACCA
>CAMDKJ010000095.1 GCA_945900705.1 Bifidobacterium breve
CCACTTATCATCAGGTTTTGAGCCGCGCGAAAGCACGATGCGTTCTACGGCCGCCCCGGCCGCAGCGCCAGCCGCAAGTACCCCAGCAGCAAGTAGGCCACCGCCCACCACCCGAATCGCATTGCTCATATCCCGACTCACGGGGCACCGACATAAACACGTGGTACCCGCGGGCCAATTCGTGTGACAATTTCGTAACCGATTGTTTCGCATGCGCGGGCAAAATCATTTGCCGTTGGCGCAGCTCCAAAGATAATAACTTCGTCGCCCGCCCGTGCTTCACCTTGCAGGGCGACCATGAATTGGTCCATGGCAACCCGACCCACGATCGGATGCAGTCGGCCATTGATAAACACCTCGGCCCTGTTACTCGCTGACCGTGGAATCCCATCCGCGTATCCACCCAGCACTAGCGCAATAGACGTTTCTTCGGTTGCCGTCCAGGTGGCGCCGTATGACACTGCGACACCAACATCTACGGTCTTTACCGAGGCCACCGTTGAAACCAATGCCATCGCCGGACGAAGTCCAAAATCATTACCCGCAACCGGCGATACCCCATACAGGGCTATGCCGACTCGCACTAAGTCGTAGTGGGTCTCAGGGCATAACAATGCGGCCGGACTATTAGCCAAGTGGCGCAACGGGATTACCAGTCCAATTGCTTCTGCCGTGGCGCAGGCCTGATCAAAGAGCAGGCGCTGCTCGTGGACCGACCGGTCATTAGGTATATCGGCATTAGCAAGATGCGACCACACGCCGGTTACCTCAACTAGAGGCCCTGCCTCAAGTGTTTCGACAATGAGCGCCGGCCACTGCGATAACGAACAACCATTGCGCGAGACACCGGTATCGACCTTTAATTGCACCCGCGCTTTCTTGCCGGTAGCAATCGCGCCCGCGCAGACCTCTTGTAGCATCCGCGAATTCGATACACCGAGATCAACCTCGGTCGCTACGCACCGCTCAATATCCTCGTCGCCTGGAGCCCACAACCATGCGAGTATGCGGCCAGTGTCACCGGCCTCACGAAGATCTAGTGCCTCGCGTGGCAGCGCTACCCCGAGCCATTTAACACCTTGGCCGCGCAGAGCCGACGCAATCCTTATTGCGCCATGGCCATATGCGTCGGCTTTGACCACTCCCATAACTTCAGCATCAGACACCACTCCTCGGACCACGTCCAGATTGTGGGCGATGGCGCCGAGATCGACGGTCGCGGTTGTCATGCCCGCATTGTCCTCCAAGCACCGCCCGACTTGGTTAGCACCCTGTTGGGCATGGACATAAATTAGTGGCTAAGTCGTAGAGATCTACCTACGCACCAGCGCCACGGCCGCACCCAGGTGGTCGCGCACATCGAGCGCTGTCACCGGCCAGCCATCAGCAGCTGCAAGTTGACCGGCTTGACCATGCAGCCATACCGCAGCCGCCACAGCGACTGCCGCGTCATCATGATCATCAATATCGCCTCGGGCATTGGCACCAGCAAGAACAGCGGCCGCTAATCCGGTCAGTACGTCGCCGCTGCCGGCGGTGCTGAGCTCAGCACCGCCCATGGTGTCAACAAGTACCAAACCACTTGGTGCTGCTATCAAACTTGCCGGCCCTTTGAGCACTACCACCACATTGAGGCCCTTAGCAAGGCCCTGAGCCAGGGCTAGGCGCCCCAGGTCGGTGGTGAGCCCGATGGCAGCCGCCAAGGCGGCAGCCTCACCGGCATGGGGGGTTATCACCGTAATCGCCGAACGCTGCGCTATTTGGGTTCGCAAGGTGGGTGACCCAGCAACGCTCATCAGTGCACCAGCGTCCAGGACCACCGGTACCGAGGTGCGAAGCACCGCATCAATTGCGGGGTCATCGTGTGCCAGTTCACTAGCACCTGCGAACCCTGGCCCGCAGGCCCACGCGGTCACCCGGGTTGAATCACCGGGGTCGTCACCACTTGCGACTACATCGGGAAAAATAGCGAGCACCTGCTGCGCCACGTCGTCACCTCGATCTAGATATCGCACCATCCCGACGTCACCCATGCGTGCCGCTCCGACGGTAAGTAACGCAGCACCCGGATACTCGCGGCTGCCCGCGGCTACACCGACAACCCCACGGCGGTACTTATAGTCATCAACCCCGGGCTCTGGCACAAAAGCGACAACGTCCAAGGCTTCAAGAGCAATTAGCGTAGGTTCACCAAGGGTGTCGGCGATGCCAATATCAACAACGTGCAGCCCGCCAGCAAAGTCACTGCCGGGTGAAACCAGCAAACCCGTCTTGAGGCAACCGAAAGTTACGGTGAGATCCGCGGCCACGGCGATCTCGGCAATCTCACCGGTATCGGCAGCTACCCCACTTGGTATATCCACCGCTACCACCAAGGCCCCACTCGCGTTGATGAGCTCAACGACCGCGGTGGCGGTGGGACGCAGAACTCCAGAACTTCCAATACCGACAATTCCGTCGATAATGACGTCGGCGTCAAGGAAGATATTTTGCTGGGATAAATCGCTTTCTGCTTCATGCCACTGCACAACTCTTCCATTTGCCCGGAGCAGCGCTGCTACCCCTGCACCATGGGCGCTCGTTGCGACACACACCGCCGTGACCGAAACACCGCGCTGTGCCAATTTTGCTCCGGCAAAAAGTGCATCACCACCGTTGTTACCGCCCCCGACAGCAATCGCAACGTGGGCACCGCGAACTCGACCACGCGATTCTTGAAGTAGGCCAATAACCGCTCGCGCCAGACCGGTTGCGGCTCTATCCATCAAGACGCCAGACTCAAGGTCGTGCTGATGCGCCTGCTCGGCAGCTAGAACGGCCGCCACATCAAATGCCGCGATCATGAGTTACTCAACGGTCACAGACTTCGCGAGGTTTCGGGGTTGATCAACATCATGGCCTTTAGCCGTAGCCATTTCACAGGCGAAGACCTGCAAAGGCACGGTTGAAACTAAGGGCTGCATGAGCGGCGGCACCACCGGCACCCGGATGACATAGTCGGCGTAGTCCGAGATTTTCTCGTCGCCTTCTTCGGCGATCGCAATGATTCGAGCACCGCGTGCCCTGACCTCTTGAATATTCGAAATGATCTTGTCGTGAAGAATTGCCCGGCCGGTTGGCGACGGCACGATCACCACCACCGGTACTCCATCTTCTATTAAGGCAATCGGGCCGTGCTTCAGCTCACCGGCCGCGAAGCCTTCGGCGTGCATATAGGCGAGTTCCTTTAGTTTCAATGCACCTTCCAAAGCCACCGGGAAACCCACATGGCGGCCGATGAATAACACCGAAGGCGCATCTGCGAACTCACGCGCCAGAGCCCGTACCGGCTCGACGGTATCGAGCACCAGATCCACCTTGCCTGGCATATCAGCAAGATCGGCCATCACCGCACTAATTTCGGCCGCGGGTAGCACGTCGCGAACTTGAGCAAGATAGAGCCCGACCAGATATGCGGCAATGATTTGCGTTAAAAAGGCCTTGGTTGAAGCGACAGCAATTTCAGGGCCAGCGTAGGTGTAGACAACCGCGTCGGACTCGCGCGGAATTGTTGATCCGACGGTATTGCAAATAGCAAGTGTTTTCGCCCCCTGCTCTTTAGCGTGACGCAGCGCCATCAGGGTGTCCATGGTCTCACCGGATTGCGAAATTGCGATCACTAGGGATCGCTCATTGACAATTGGGTCGCGATACCTAAACTCGCTCGCCAACTCCATCTCGACAGGTATCCGGGTCCAATTTTCAATCGCGTACTTGGCGACCATGCCAGCGTGCGCAGCGGTCCCGCATGCCACCACGACTACTTTGTCGATGTCGCGAAGCGCTTGATCCTCTAGGCCCATCTCATCAAGTTGAATTCGACCATCGATGCCGACGCGACCCAGTAGTGCATCAGCGACCGCTTTCGGCTGCTCGGCGATTTCCTTGAGCATGAAAAGATCGTGACCACCTTTTTCAACGGCCGATGCGTCCCAATCCACGGTGAATGGGCGCGCCTGGACAGCTGCTCCGTCAAAATCCATTACTTGAACAGCTTCGGCTGTTAGGACCACAATCTGGTCTTGCCCAAGTTCAAGGGCATCGCGAGTGTGATCAACGAAAGCGGAAACATCCGAGGCCAGGAAGTTTTCACCGACACCAACACCGACGACGAGGGGTGAATTTCGCCGGGCTCCCACCACTAGGCCTGGTTTCCGCGGATCAATAGCCACCAGGGTGAACGCGCCCTCCAGCCGCCCACAAACTCTGCGCATAGCTTCGACTAGGTCATCGCCGGAGTCGGGCAATGTCTTCGCGATTAGGTGCGCCACCACTTCGGTATCGGTCTCCGAAGTCAAGGTGACTCCACCCGCCACAAGTTCACTTCGCAGCTCAGCGAAGTTTTCGATGATGCCGTTGTGGATTACGGCCACGGTGCCGTCTTCGCTCACATGGGGGTGCGCATTTGAATCGGTCGGGCCGCCGTGGGTTGCCCACCGAGTGTGTCCGATGCCGGTGGTCGAATCTGGAAGTGGGTCCGAGCCCAATAAAGTTTCTAGGTTGACTAATTTTCCGGCCTTCTTGCGAATTTCTAGGCACCCGGCCGAGATAACGGCGATACCAGCGGAGTCGTAACCCCGGTACTCCATTCGACGCAGGCCGGCCACCACGACTTCAAGTGCCTGCTTCTTGCCGACATACCCAACAATCCCGCACATAGGTGCCAGAGTAGAGGGTGCTCACTTTGCGCCTGGCGTGCCCGACCGACCTAGCGGCCGCGGCTATCGCCGTTTTGGAGGCTGACCCGACCGTCAGCAGTTTGACCATCTGGCGGGGGGCTAGCGCCAAACCGGTCGGTGACGTGATCTGGGCTGATATTCCTCGGGAGTCCGCGAATGATTTGGTGGCGAAACTGACCGAAATCGGAGTCCAGGAGTTGGGCACCATCCAGTTAGTACCAGTAACGACCTGGATTTCCAGGGGTGGACTTGAAGCTGAACGCGCAGCACCGGGCAGTAGTTCAGATGCCGTTGTTTGGGCTGAAGTAATCGAGAGAGCCTACGACGACACCCAATTAACCTGGACCTATCTCACCTTCATGACCCTCGCTACCTTATTGGCCGCAATCGCCATCGTTACCGACTCGGTGGTACTCGTGATAGGTGCCATGGTGCTTGGCCCTGAATTCACCGCAATTGCCGCACTGGGATTAGCTCTTATAAAACGCCGCCCGAAGTTACTGCGTCAGGCACTTCGCACCCTAATTATTGGGTTTGCTGTTTCGATTGCGGTTGTGGCCCTACTGGCTCTAGCTGCTCGAGAATTTGGCTTCATTACCGAACTGGATGTACTTAAACCCCGGCCGGGCACCGCATTCATCTACAGCCCGAACTGGTGGTCATTCTTAGTCGCCATCGTCGCTGGTGCCGCCGGCGTGCTGTCCTTGACCTCCTCGCGCACCAGCGGACTGGTTGGCGTATTCATTTCGGTTACGACAATCCCAGCCTCGGGCAATATCGCGATCGCGGCCGTTTTCGGTCTCTGGCCTGAAGTTATTGGCAGCGCCGCACAACTTGGTATCAATATTGCCGGGATGGCTCTTGCCGGATGGCTGACCTTACTGTTTCAGCAAGTTGTGTGGTCTCGAGTTAATGCGCCGCTAGCGAAGCGCGCACGACCACCGCAATCGACTCACTAATTATCTCGGCCTCACCCAAACTTGGAGCCTCAACCATTACCCGGATCACCGGTTCGGTGCCCGATGGCCGCAGCAATACGCGACCCCTATCACCCAATGCACTCGCGGCTTGAGCCACTGCTTCGTCCACCGCAATGCAGCCTTCCAGTCGGGTGCGGTCGACGCCTTCGACGTTGATCAGCACCTGCGGGAGTTTGGTTACCGCTGTAGCAAGTTGCCCGAGTGACCTACCGGTCTGTGCCACCCGAGCAAGTAAATGCAGGGCGGTAAGAAGTCCGTCGCCGGTAGTTGCAAAGTCACTCATCACTATGTGGCCACTTTGCTCGCCACCAAGAACGAAACCGTTCGCCCGCATCTCCTCCAGCACATAGCGATCACCGACTCCGGTTTCAACCACCAAAATATTTGCCTCGCGCATAGCGATTTTAAAACCTAGATTGGCCATGACCGTCGAAACGACGGTGTTCTTGACCAACCGACCGGCGTCGTGCATGGACATCGCGAGAATGGCCAGGATGTGATCTCCGTCGACAATCTGGCCAAGTTCGTCAATGGCCAAGCAGCGATCAGCGTCACCATCATGTGCGATACCAGCGTCAGCGCCATGCTCGAGCACTGCCGCTGCCAGGTCTTCGAGATGGGTGCTGCCGCAGCCGTCATTAATATTGATCCCATCAGGTGATGCGTGGATTGCGATCACTTCGGCCCCGGCACTTCTCAAGACCGCGGGGGCGATGACTGATGCAGCTCCGTTGGCGCAGTCAACAACAATCTTCAACCCGGCTAGCTCATTGGGAAGGCTGTCGAGTAGCTGCTGCTCATATGAAGCTATCGCGCCATGGTCTAAGCGCACCCGACCCACCTGATCACCGATTGGTCTATCCCACGGTTCGCTCAGTCGCGCCTCGATGGCGTTTTCGATCTCGTCGTCGAGCTTTAAGCCACCGCGATTGAA
>CAMDKJ010000096.1 GCA_945900705.1 Bifidobacterium breve
ACACCGCGTTCTTCCTAGCCGAAGAAGGAACTCCAGGCCATGTTGTTGAGCAGGGTGCAACTACGGAGATCTTCGGAAATCCACAGCAACAGCGCACCCTTGACTATGTAAATGGCAGATTCGGTTAATACGCTGTTTACCTGTACACGCATTGTTCACCAAAACGTCCTTTAGTTGACAGCAACGCGAAGGTACGAGTTCATGCAAGTTGATTATTGTGAAATTGAAATGTTAACTTCAACGACAAAGGAGAACATCGTGCGTCGCACAATCGCGATACTAGCTAGTAGTGCGCTTGCGGCAGGTATGGTCGCAATGGCAGCACCGGCTCAAGCCGCAGAAAATATCTCAGGCGGCGGAGCATCTTTCCCAAACGTCTTTATGCAGCAGTGTGCCGCCGATTTCAACGGCTCCCAGAGCAATTTCACCATTTCATACACCTCGACAGGCTCGGGTACCGGTAAGGGTAACTTCTCGAAGGGCACTTTTGTCTATGCGATGTCCGACTCCGCTTACACATCGGGGCAGCCGACATTCGGCTGGGAGTACATCCCGGCAATCGGCGGTGCGATCACCTTGCCGATCAACTTGAAGAACGCGACCACCGGCCGCACTTTGGGATCCTCAATCCAGCTCAGGCAGGTAACACTCGCAAAAATCTTCGCTGGTGTTATTACCACTTGGAATAATGCGGAGATCGTCAAGGACAACCCTCGTATTGCAAAGTCCTTGCCTTCGACTCCCATCACTATCTCCTATCGTTCCGACGCATCAGGTACGACAAACAACTTCCTGCAGTACCTGAATTCCTGGACGCCGACGATCTTCCCGAAGGTACAAGATGACATGGGCACTGGCTTCCCAGGTGGCAAGCCGCCGGCAAACTCAGTTGCCGGCAAGGGCAACTCGGGCGTCATGGCGAATGTGCTCGCCAAAGAGGGCACCATCGGCTATGTCGATCTAGGCGATGCTAAGGGTTACCCATCGGCACGCATCCAAAATGCCATGGGTGAGTTCATTGCGCCTTCTTCTGCTTCGGCCGCCAAGAACTTGGCCAACCAGACCGCGGTTGCAGCGGACGGCCTGGTCACCCTTAACTACAAGGTTGCCGTCTCGGGTGCCTATCCGATTGCAATCTTCAGCTACGCCTTAGCGCGTACCGATGGCAAGGGCCCAAATGGTCTTGGTGTGCGTCAGTTCGTTGACTACACGTTGCAGAAGTGCGGACCATCGCGCGCTGCTTCACTTGGTTACGTTCCGGTCGCCGGTAAGGTGCTGGCAACTGCCAAGACTTTGGTGACCAAGATCTCCTAGTAAGTCTCAAAGGGAATAAACAAGAGTAAAGGTCAGGACGATGCCTCGGAGTTCCACGACAATCCGAGGCATCGTCCTAACTGTTTCCTTAACCTTGTTAGTGGCGGCTTGCACACCGCCGATGCCACCTGATGTACTGGCGGCGCGTGCCGAGGCTCAAGTTCAGTGTGGTAGTGGCGAAGTGCAGGTCAGCGTGCCTAGCGGATTCGCCGGTTCGATGGATTCAGTAGGAGTGGCACTTGCATCGGTGTGTCCGGAACAAACCGTGCTTGAGGTTGCGGCTGGTGAACCCGCGCCAGTTGCATTAGTCGACAAAACTCCGTCGCAGGCAGATATAGATCAATTCAAGACGAGCAATTGCCCAAGTGATCCGGTCATCGTCGTACCAGCTTTTGGTTACCCCGTTACAATGGCTTACAACGTGGTGGGTCTTGAAGGCCTGGTGATGACCCCAGAAATCGTCGCAGGGATCCTAAGTGGGCAGGTAACCTCCTGGGAGGACCCGCTACTGCTAGCCGAAAACCCGGATTTCGACCTAACACTGCTGCCCGACATCACCTTGATGTCAGTTGACTCACCGCAAGGTGATGTCGAGGCAATGACAACCTGGGTCGGTAAACAAGATCAAAAAGCTTGGCCGCAGGGCATGGTGGGGACACTCGATGCGGGCCAAAAGTTCGCCACGCAAGCCGATTTACTCGCCGAGAT
The DNA here is from genome assembly GCA_945900705.1 of Bifidobacterium breve. Taxonomy (GTDB): domain Bacteria; phylum Actinomycetota; class Actinomycetes; order S36-B12; family S36-B12. Next base: position 2,023 of record CAMDKJ010000096.1, read on the forward strand.
GGCCGCGGTGGAGGGCTCTATCGCAGTGCTGCCGGTATCGGTGGCCTTCAATAATATTTTGGCAACCGCGAACCTGCCGGTTAAGGGAACCGACGCCAACGGCCAAGAGGTTGATACCGTGGTCACCGCCGATGACGTGCAGCTTTATAAAATTGGGTCGGGAGCAACCGTCGTAACAAAAGATGCCGCAGGCAATCTCTTTGCTAGTCCAGCGACAGGTGGATTCCCGATTGAAGGAAACTTTGATATAGCCTCCTCGAAGATCATGATGGCCGAAGGTGCACCGTTAGTGGGGTGGCCGGTGTTGGGATACGCGCACCTTCTGATTTGCGACAATCCGGCAGAACCCCTTCCCCTGTTGTTCGCCCAGTATTTGGTGCGACTTGCCGGGCAAGGATCGCTTGAATCTTATGGATTAACCCCGATGCCGGAGCCGATCCGGATTCAGACTTTTGCCCCGCTGAAAGTTGTGGTCAATGTTGACGGTGAGGCAGCACCCAGTGCCACACCGGTTGCCAGTTAGCGGGTAATCACTTAAGTGCCCTTGTGAGGCCCATAGGGTGAGCCCCATGGAAGATGGCAACTACGGCAACCACTTGCCACGCTGGTACGTAAAGGCAATCTGGTACGCGATTTTTGCGGTTACCTTGTCTATTGCGGCGTGGTATGTCGCATTGCAACTAACAGATCTAATGGTAACGGTGGCCATTTGCTTCTTCTTGGCTTTTTGTATTGAACCGATCGTAAACAAACTTGCGGCCCGCGGCTGGAAACGCGGACTCGCGACTCTTTTTGTCTACGTCGTGGGTCTTGGCGCAATTGCCGCGTTCTTTGCTGTTTTTGGCTTAGTGTTCTTCCAGCAGGTTGTCGATCTGATTGCCGAAATCCCTAATCTCTACGACGCAATTCGCAGTTTTTTTGACGAGTCGTTTTCGATCACCCTGCCTGAGCCATCGGTGTTGATGGATCAGTATTTGAATGATGCTTTATCGCTCCTGGCTAATGGAGTTATAGGAGTTATCAACACTTTCCTCGGCGTGGTATTCGGGGCTCTGACAGTGCTATTAGTCACCTTCTACCTAGTGGTTGATGGGCCGAGATTTCGTACCGTGGTTTGCTCGTTGTTCTCACAGCGCCGCCAGCGCGAGATTCTCGCGGTGTGGGAGGTCGCAATTGAAAAGACTTCGAGTTACATGATCTCTAGATCGTTGCTCGCATTGGTTTGTGGTACGGCAACAACGATTTTTCTGTTGATCGCTCAAGTCCCTAATGGGCTAGCGCTCGGGGTGTTCACGGGTTTGGTTTCGGCATTCATCCCGACGATCGGCACCTATATTGGTGGCATCTTGCCTGTTGCCGTGGCCTTCGGAGCGAGCCCAATCCAAGGGTTTGCCACTTTGATATTCATTGTGGCTTATCAGCAGGTCGAGAACCTAACCATCGAGCCGCGGATTTCGGCTAAGGCGATGGAGCTGAATACCGCAGTTTCGTTCTTAAGCGTGTTGGCTGGTGCAGCAGTTTTAGGCCCGGTTGGAGCCTTCTTGGCGCTACCGTTCGCGGCAACTTTGAAAGCATTTGTTGGCACCTATTTGCGGCGCACCGAAGTGGTGGCATCAAAACTTACTGATGGCGGTAACTAGACAAAGGTGCGCAGGGGGCGTCACTTGCGTTCGGCGGTTTTGCATCTATCCCAAGAGGCATGGATCTCAGCCTCAGCCTCGGTGCGCCCAACCCACGTGGCACCCTCGACACTCTTGCCGGGTTCGAGCTCCTTGTAGACCTCAAAGAAGTGTTGAATTTCTAGTCGATCGAATTCCGGCACGTGGTGAATATCGCGCAGATGCTCAACGCGCGGATCACTAGCTGGCACGCAGAGCACTTTGTCGTCGCCCCCGGCCTCATCGGTCATCCTGAACATCCCGACCGTGCGGCACCGGATCTGGACCCCGGGGAAGGTCGGCTCGCCAAGAAGCACCAGAGCGTCCAACGGGTCACCGTCCAGGCCAAGGGAGTCCTCGATGAAGCCGTAGTCGTGCGGGTATCTGGTCGAGGTAAAGAGCATGCGGTCCAGGCGGATTCGCCCGGTGATGTGGTCGATTTCGTATTTATTGCGGCTCCCGCCAGGGATCTCGATTGTGACGTCAAAGGTGAGGGGCTGCATGTGACGTAGTCTCTCCTATTGTGGGTACTCAGGCACAATCGAAAGCGCGATTTCACTCCGGGGGCACTAGGGCTGGTGGGTTGGTCCTAGTTCTCCTGTTCGGATTGCCGCTGGCGGCACCGGCAACCGCGGCCGACCCGATCCCGCCCGCTGGGCCGGTATTAATTGCCACCGCCGTTGTTGGGTCCAAGGCACCGGCCCCTAGCCCCGCCGGGGTCCAAAATGCCACGGCTCGGGTACTGGCGAGCAGCGCCTTGGGTGACTTCAGCGCCCTCGTAGTTGATCCGGCAACCGATCAGGTGTTGCTCGGAGTCAATACCGACAAAGCCCGGATACCGGCCTCTACGATCAAATTACTTACCGCCGCGGCCGCCCTTGAAGTTTTGGGCCCAAAGACTCGGCTGGCCACCACAGTCATGCGCAACGGCAACACCATCACCTTGGTAGGCGGCGGCGACACCTCTTTGGTGCGAGCACGCGGTGGTGATCCCCTCGCCGGCGGGTTCGCGTCCTTAAAGAATTTAGCGAAGTTGACCGCGTCCGCCTCGACGGGTGCACCACTGAAATTGAAGTATGACGAATCACTATTTAGTGGTCCAGTGACCGGGCCCAATTGGCCGAAGAACGCGGCGCGTCTAGGGATTGCCGCCCCGGTGCGCGCGCTGATGGTTGGTGAAGGCCGGGTGCGCCCCGGTGCTGTCACTAGGGTGAGTGATCCAGCGAAGCAAGCCGCGCAGGTATTTGCGGAATACCTAGCAAAAGCCGGTGTCGAAGTTATCGCAACCACACCCGGTGTCGCACCGGCGAGTGCCACCGAGATCGCCAGAGTGGAGTCACCGCCGATCGCTGATCTGGTCGAACAGCTATTAACAGATTCGAATAACGACTTGGGTGAGTCACTTGCGCACTTAGTGGGCGGCGCGAGCGGAGCGGGTGCTTCGTTTGCGGGTGGGGCGAAAGCGGTTACCGCTACCGTAACGAAACTCGGATTACCGATCGGCGGGCTAGTTATTTCTGATGGAAGTGGATTGTCGGGCGATAACCGGGTTTCTGTTGCCACCTACGGCGCATTGCTGGCCGACGTGGCGGTCAATTCGAATCCTGAACTCTCTGCAATCGGCGGAGGGTTAGCGGTTGCCGGTGCCACTGGCACTTTGGCCGATCGTTTTCAATCTGGCGCGACGGCACGCGGTGCCGGCTACGTGCATGCAAAAACCGGATCACTAACTGGTGTGATTGGTTTGGCTGGCACGGTAAAAGACGCTGACGGGCGGGTGCTCGTCTTCGCAATTCTTGCCAACGATGTCAAGAACCTAAACGCGGCACGGCAATCTGTTGATATATTCGCGACGAAACTAGCGAAGTGTGGGTGCTCATGATGACTGCCGCGGTGATGATGCTCCCAGTGAATCAGTTCGACCATTTTTATCGTGGTGGTGACCGAATCGGTGCGCTGCGCCATGGCCCGGGTGGGCCGAGTCGGCCCGAAGAATGGATCGGGTCGACCACATCGCGCTTTGGGCAGGCCCCCCAGGGTTACAGCGTTTTACCTGACGGCCGGTGGCTAGTGGAAGCGATCGATGAGGATCCACTGGCCTGGCTAGGTGCGAAGCATGTAGCGCGATACGGATCGAGCACCGAGGTGCTCGTCAAATTACTTGATCTTGGGCAGCGGTTACCGGTGCACTTGCACCCGAACCGTGCATTTGCAAAAACCCATCTCGGATTATCACATGGTAAGACCGAGGCGTGGTACGTCATTGATGCACCTGAAGGCGCTGAAGTTGGCGTGGGTTTCAAAGAGGCAATGACTCTCGATCAAGTTTCGTCGTGGGTTCACGAACGCGATAGCGCGGCACTGCTTAGTGCACTGCAGACCAAGGTTGTGCATCCTGGTGATGCGATGCTCGTGCCCGCAGGCTTGCCGCACACGGTGGCCGATGGGGTTTTCGTGCTCGAACTTCAGGAGCCAACCGATCTCTCGATCCTGCTGGAGTGGCAAGGGTTTGCTGTTGACGGTGCTAAAGACGGTCATCTTGATCTTGGATTCGATATTGCCCTGCAGGCCGTTGATCTTTCAGCCGTGACGGCGGCTGACCTCGATCAATTAGTGGTGCCGGCGGCTCAGATTCAAGGAGCAGGATTGGTGTCGGTGATGCCAGAACAGGCCGACCCGTACTTTCGGGCTCAGCGGATCGATACTTCGGGCGGTCGGGTTGAGGTGAGTGCGGGGTTTGCGATCGTGCTAGTTACCGAGGGTCATGGCATCTTGGTTACGAACCTAGGGTCATTCGAAGTTGTTCGTGGCGAGGTAGCCCTCGTGCCATTCGTGGCCGGCGATTGGGCCCTTGAAGGCAGCTGCGTAGCTGTAGCTTGCCGCCCACCGGATGCAGGTGCCCCTGATGGCCCCTGAACAAATGGCGGCCACCAACCAATC
>CAMDKJ010000097.1 GCA_945900705.1 Bifidobacterium breve
AGGCGCTTGCGCAAGTTGCCATGAGTGAATACGCCGACCGGCCCCCGCATCATTTGTCGTTCGGGCAGCGCCGCCGGGTAGCAGTGGCGACTGTCTTAGCGATGCATCCAGAGATCCTGGTACTGGATGAACCATCGAGTAATCTTGACCCCGCAAGCCGGCGTGAATTAGCCGATATTTTGCGCAGCCTTGACATCACCTTGTTCATGGTGACACATGATCTGCCCTATGCCCTTGAGTTATGCCCACGCTCGGTGGTGCTCTCCGAAGGCGTGGTGGTAGCCGATGGCCCGACCCGCGATATCTTGCTTAACGACCCATTGATGCGTGCCAATCGGCTCGAATTACCCTTCGGGTTTGATCCGCGAAACGTGCCCGCATGACCTGGGCGGTGGCCTGCGGCGTAGGCTCAACCCGTGTCTGAGACCACGCCACCTACCACCGCCGACCTCCAGGCTGAGATTGCTGCGGCCCGGCAAGAACTAGTGGCAACCATCTCAACCCTTAAAGGTGAGATGACTGCGGGGGCGATGGTTCGTCGCGGCGGCCGCGCCATCACCGGCTGGTTCACCGATGAGTTTGGCGGTATTCGCCCCGAGCGGGTGGCGGTCGTCGGTGCGGTAGTCGCTGGCATCGTAATTTTGAAAATCGCCCGGAGCCGACGCGGCTGATCATTGCCCATGACCTCAAACGACACTCTCCCAAACACCCGACCTAATGCCGATGGTTCGGTGCCTATCAAGCTTTTGCATGACAGGGTGCTAGTTCGCCAAGGCGGCGAAGATGGTGAGCGCCGGTCAACCGGTGGAATCGTGATCCCGGCAACCGCTCAGGTGGGGCGCCGACTTTCATGGGCTCGAGTCGTAGCGATCGGCCCCAATGTGCGGACCGTTGAAATTAGTGATCGGGTTCTTTTCGAGCCTGAAGATCGGGGTGAAATCGAGTTACAGGGCATTGATTACGTGTTACTTCGTGAACGCGATATCCATGCGGTGGCAGCTGATCGACATAGCACCGCTGGCACCGGTCTTTATCTCTAGGTCCTCCGGTAGCCGGACCAACATTCACGGTGGATCCGTCATTTGCAGCTTTTGAAACCAACTACGAGAAGGTAACTAGATGAGCGCCGCTGTTCGTATACCCACCATTTTTCGCACCTACACCGGCGGAGCCGCTGAAGTCACGGCCGAGGGTGCCACCCTTCGCGAGGTGCTGACCAATCTTGATGGGTCATATCCGGGCATCGCCCAACGAGTACTTGATGACTCGGGCAGTTTGCGACGTTTCGTCAATCTCTACATCAATGATGATGATGTTAGATTTCTTGATGGTTTGGATTCAGCGGTAGGCGCCGGAGCAAGTGTCTCGATTATCCCGGCGGTCACCGGTGGTTCTTCTTGAAGTTGGTGCACCGCCAGGGACTTGAACCCCGAACCCGCTGATTAAGAGTCAGCTGCTCTGCCAATTGAGCTAGCGGTGCGCGAACGCCGATACTAACAGTTCACCGGCTTGGCACCGGCGATGGGTCAACTGGTTAATCGGTGCCAGCAGTTGCTGTGACGGCTGCGTTTATTGCTCCCGTTATTGCCTGCGCGATTGCGCGCTGTCCTGCAGGGTTTGGGTGGAATGAGGCGCTGGTGAACCCTTGAAATGCGGTGAGCCCGAACACCCAGGAGTCATTGCCGGCGCAAACTCCATGACCGGTTGTTGATTCACCCGAACTAGACCAAGACCCACTTACCGGTGACCACCGCAGGGCGCTCGTTGCGCCCACTTGGGAGTTCAATGTCCCGTTGGCCAGCGGCATCGTGACCTGTTGGCCTGAAGTGGTGGTGAATATGTAGTTCGGGCCGGGGGCTGGAAGCAATTGAGTAGCGCGGGCCCAAGCAAAATCGGCGGCGCTGATGGTTAAGTAGGAGCACGCGGCACCACTCGATGATCGGGTGATGTCCGGGTACATCGTCGGCAGGATCGCTGCTCCCGCCGCCATTTTCAGTGGCGGTACCGCGCCAGCTTCTGAGACCGAGCAAGATATGCCACCAAGGCAGCCGGCGATCCGGGCGAAATTCGCTGGCAGTTTGCCGAGTTCAGCCTGCACTCCCTCTTGCAGCGTTGGGTATCGCGACAGGCTCCCGTTTGTTGCCCGCCGAATCGGGCAGTCATTGTTGAGTGCGCAGGAAGTAAGCACCGTCTCAAAGCCGGTGTCGTTACCACCAATTGAAATAGTTGCGATGTCTATTTGGCGCTCACCAATGAGTCCACGTAATTGCTGAATCTGACTAATTGTTTGCCCGGCTTGGCGTTGCGGCCCCAAGATGCCGCTATCTACGGTGGCACCACTGCAGGCGACGTCGACGAGGGTGACCGAGTAATGCGGTGAAGCCTTCTCAAGTGCGAGTGCCGACTGCGCTGGTGCTCCTCTCGAACTCCTATTGCAATTGTCGTCATCCCAATAGGGCGTAAAGGCTCCGCCTCCGGATAACCAGGCCTCAACATTGCGAGGGTTACCTTCACCCGACGCATATGAATCACCAAGTGCCACCATCAAGTAGTTCAAAACATTTGCATTTAAGTTCAACACTCGCCTTGCTGCACCAGATCGCACGGTCAGCTGGAAGACGTATTGCCCTTCGGGAAGGCTCACCGTGGTTTTGCAAGTCTTCTTCTTTAGGGCGCGCGCTGAAGTGGTCTTAATGATGCTTTGGCCCTGTGAAATGGTCCAGAAGTATGTTGCGCCGGTCGAGGCGCAGGCATTGAGTTGCACAGGGTAGCCGCCGGCGTCTAAGTACCAAGAAAGTGCGCCGCCAATCAAGCGCTCATTTGGCTGGGCGATGAAGTTACCAGCTCCGATAAATGTCGTGGACGGCTGTAATTCGAGCGCACCGCTTTTCGGTACGCCGCCGTCGCCGTCAATAAAACCGTCGCCGTTCGCATCCTTGCTTTGCGGAACCATTATCCAGGAACCTTTGGATATTGGGGCCGGTGCTGCTTGCGCTGAGAAATTAATCAGGAATGGTGAAGCAAGAGTCACGGCTAGCGAAGTGATTATTATTCGTCGGAGCACGGGTTAAAGGTAAGTCATTACCGGCCGGTCACTTAAATGGGCAGTGCCGGCAGTTCGAATTGCAGCAGTAGCCGCGTTTTTGGTGGTGGGCCGAGGTCATGACGTACAGCCCGGTAGCTGGATCAAGGTAGCCAGGCTCACCCCGGGCGATCGCCTCATCGTGCGGTGATAAATCAGCCACAAACACTTCGCCGACGGACTCGAATCGGTACGTCACCGGCGGCGCGGTAAGTAGCGCGCGGCTCCGCTTTCGGCATTGGCGCATTCGGGTCGGCTGGCTCCCAAGTGACTTGATGGGCGGCCACCAGCAAAATAATGCGCGCTTCTAGCAGACCAAAGTGCTCGCCCAGGCACTTGCGGGTGCCGGCTCCGAACGGGAAGTAAGCCCCGCGAGGCAATGTTGATACAAAGTCGTCGCTCCATCTGGCCGGCTCCCAGGTGTGGGGATCGGGGAACCAGCGAGGGTCCCGCTGGGTGACATATTGGCTGATGAGCACATGGGCGCCGGCCGGGACTTTTACCCCGCAAATATCAAGGTCGGTAAGTGCTAGCCGCGGTGCTACCCAAACCGGTGGTGCCATGCGCAAGGATTCGGCAAGCACCTGGCCCGCAACTTCGGCCCGCATTGCTTCCTCGAGGGTCGGTGCCCGTCCCTCGAGTATCCAAGGTGTTGCATCCGCTTCAACTTGTAAGGCCCGCATCACATCGGGGTGAGCGGCCAGCCAACTAAATGCCCACGTGAGCATATTGGCCGTGGTCTCGTGCCCACTGAGAATCAAGGTGAGTGCTTCGTCGCGGATCTCCTCATCGGTGAACTGCGAGCCGTCTTCATCGCGTAGGGATAACAGCAAGCTGAGTAGGTCGGTGGTGTTGTCGGGGTCAATGGTCGCGCGTCGTTCGGCGATGAGTTCTTCGGCAATCTCAGCCAGTACGTCGGCGGATTCGTGGAACTTGCGCCAGTACGGGAGGGGCACGTTATCGAAACGGTCAAGGCCAGGCAGCATGGTGCGCTCGATGCGGTCAATCGCCACCCCCATGTGCTCACCGATTTGTTCGGCAAATCGAAGGGCATCGGTGCCGAAGAGGGTTTCGGAAACTATCGAGAGTGTCAGTCGCATCATTGCGGGAGCAAGGAGTACTACTTCGTCATCACCCCAGGCCCCAATTTGACTGGTAGTTAAATCTGTCATGAGCATTGCGTATCCATCAAGTCGTGATTTCTGAAAAGGCGGTTGCATCATGCGTCGATGTCGCATATGGATTGGCTCTTCATTGGTCAGCAAACCTTCACCTAATACTTTGCGCATTCGGGCGAAACCGACCCCCTTGATAAAAGATGATTGCTGCGCGGTGGTTACTTCATAAACCATGGCCGGGGAGAAGAGTCCGATAAAAAGCTGCCCTGCGAGAAAGAATGACGAGGAGTCGCCATAAGTGTCGCGAAGATTCAATAGAAATGCCGGTGTGTCGCGCTGAAACTTGAGCAGCAGTGCGGGTGGGATCAGTGGCCGCGGGCCCCTTGGTAGTTGCAGGTGCCCTGCGGTGCGGCGTTTGATCGGTGGCGGTGCGATGGCATATGAGGCGGGCCGAGGCGTGGTGAACGGTCTCGCTAATGACATTTGACCCCCTGCCAGCGGCCGGCGCGGTAGCCGTCCTACACCATAGTTTGCTCCACTACCGCGATTGGCGCCACAAATACCGTGCGAATTCGAGTAGCGGCGACGAGCACCCCGCATATTGCGGTTATCCCGAGAAGTAGCCAGCCGAGGGACCACCCGTACTGCTGGACGAGGAGACCGATGATGATGGGGGAAAATCCGCCGCCAATCCAGCACATAGCGTGGTAGACCCCTTGTACCTGGCCGATCTGTGCTGTTGGGACGGCGGATACGGTGACCGTTATCGTAAGTGAAGCCCAGGCCATTCCGGTTATGGCGGCAATTATCAGCAGCACGGCCGAGATTTGATATTGACCGGTCGTTGCCACAATTAAGAGCAGCACTGCGGTCAACGTTCCGATCGCGCACAGCAACAGGACCCGCGCCCGGGGCCAGCGGTCGGCCGCGAACCCCATCAAAACCCGGGCGGCGCCCGAGATAATCATGACGAAGGTGAAAGCGATGGCCGCTGCGCCATATGACCAGTTCCGCTCGGTGAACAGATAAAGCGAAAGCAGTGCGGTGACACCAACCTGCGTTGCGGTGAGCAAGATCGCGGCACCGAAGATGGGGGCGATCAGCCGCCAGGGGATTGGTGGTTTGGGCGTGGTGGTGGGTACCCGGGTGGTTGGCACACCTTTTCGGTGAACCCGGTGGTGGTGGGTACCCGGGTGGCGAAGTGCGTATGCCATGGCGACCCCGGCGGCTACCAGGGCGGCCGCCAGCGCGATGAGCGCCGCACTCAGGCCGGCCTGTAGGGCGATAAACGGCAACGCCAGCCCCGCGAGCCCGGCGCCGATCGGAATGGCCGCCTGGCGAATGCCAAATGCCAAGCCCAATCTGGGGTGCCCGGTAAATGAGCCGGACATGCCCTTGATGATGCCGATACTCGGGGCGGCCGCGCTGATACCGGAGATAACAAGGAGGGCGCCCATCCAAATGAATTGGCCTTGGAGGGCGCAGAGCGCCGCGAGTGAGATTGTGCCGGCGGTAACAAGTAGACCGACCACGCTCACGAATCGATCCGAGGTTCGGTCGGCTATGTGGCCCCAGGCGATTACGGCAACTGCCGCGGCCACCCCGGCGAGGCCAAAAAGCAACCCGATGGTTGCGGTGTCAAAACCAGCGGTGAGATGGATAGCTGGACCGAGTGCGGGTAAACCAAGTTGCAGGGCAGATATTGCTGCTTGTGCGAATACCGAGGCAACCAGTACGACCCAGGTCTTGCGCATCGGGGGTGCCACGAAGTCAGTGTGCCGCGAGTAGCTGTTTGGCCATCACGACGCGCTGTACCTGATTGGTACCTTCATAAATTTGGGTGATTTTGGCATCGCGCATCATGCGCTCAACGGGGTAATCACGGGTGTAGCCGTACCCACCGAGTATCTGTACCGCGTTTGTGGTGACTTCCATGGCCATATCTGAGGTGAAACACTTACTGGCGGCTGAGAAGAAGGTTAGGTCGGCATCACTTCGCTCGCTGCGGGCTGCGGCGGCATAGGTTAATTGGCGTCCAGCTTCTATATTCATCGCCATATCAGCGAGCATGAATTGGATGCCTTGCAGTTCGCTGATGGGCTTACCGAATTGTACGCGCTCCTTTGCGTAACCGGCGGCGAAGTCGAGCGCTCCTTGGGCCAGACCAACTGCTTGAGCAGCAATGGTGATTCGAGTGTGGTCAAGGGTGCGCATTGCTAGACCGAACCCGTCTCCTACCTCGCCAATAACTCGGTCTTCACCGATTTCTACGTTATCGAAGTAGACCTCGCGGGTTGATGATCCACGGATGCCGAGTTTGCGCTCGTGGGCACCAAAACTCACTCCTGAGTCTTCGCGGTCAACGACGAAAGCGGTGATGCCATGAC
>CAMDKJ010000098.1 GCA_945900705.1 Bifidobacterium breve
GAGCCATTGCTTGAGGTTTCCACCGACAAAGTCGATACCGAAATTCCATCCCCTGCCGCTGGTGTCCTTCTTGCGATTCGCGCTCAGGAGGACGAAACCGTGCTCGTCGGTGCAGAACTAGCAGTCATCGGCGCGGCCGGTGACGCACCTGCACCTGCCGCTACCGCAGCACCGGTTGCGCCGCCCGCTCCGACACAGACTCCAAACAGCGCCCAAGGCACAGCTGAAATCAGCATCACTTTGCCCGCACTCGGCGAAAGTGTCACCGAAGGCACCGTCACCCGATGGTTAAAGCAGGTAGGTGATCAAGTTACGGCCGATGAGCCGATCTTGGAGATCTCCACCGACAAAGTCGATACCGAGATCCCCGCACCGGCCAGTGGCACTTTGGTCGCGATTACCGCCGGTGAAGATCAAACCGTTGCTGTGGGGAGTGAACTTGGTCGTATTGCCACCGGTGCCAGTGCCTCAGTCGCCAGTGCGCCAGTTGCCGTAGCACCGGTTGCAGTTGCAGTAGCACCGGTTGCTGTAGCACCGGTCGAGGTAGCAGACTTATCCGACGCGTATGTCACCCCACTAGTTCGACGCCTCGCCGCGCAAAACAATATTGACCTAGCCACTGTCACCGGCACCGGTGTCGGAGGGCGCATCCGAAAACAAGATGTGCTCGATGCCGCGCAGCAAAAAGACGCTCCCGGCGTGGTCGAAGCTGCAACGCCGGTAACCGCAGCCACCCCGCCGGCATCGCCACTTCGCGGCCGCACTGAAAAAATGCCAAGGCTGCGCAAGGTAATTGCCGAACGCCTTGTTGAATCCCTCCAAACATCTGCGCAATTGACGACCGTCATTGAAGTTGATGTCAGCCTCATCGCCAGCCTTCGTAATCGAGTTAAGAACGAGTTCGAAGCGCGAGAAGGCGTCAAACTCACCTTCTTGCCGTTCTTCTGCAAGGCCGCGGTTGAGGCCCTAAAGCAATACCCGCAGGTAAATGCTTCCATCAACATGGACGAAGGCACCATCACCTACCACGATTCCGAGAACCTAGGTATCGCGGTCGATACCGAGCGTGGTCTCCTTGTGCCGGTGATCCAGCGGGCCGGTGACTTAAACATCGCCGGGCTCGCGCGCCACATCGCCGATGTCGCCGAGCGCACCCGCACCAACAAAGTCAGCCCCGATGAACTCAGCGGCGGCACCTTCACCGTTACCAACACCGGTAGCCGCGGCGCCCTTTTCGATACCCCAATCATCAACCTGCCCCAAGTTGCGATCCTTGGCACCGGTGCCGTCGTCAAGCGGCCGATCGTTGTCACCGATGCGACCGGTCAAGATGTCATCGCAATCCGGTCGATGGTTTACCTAGCGCTGTCCTACGATCACCGGATTATCGATGGGGCTGATGCCGCACGCTTCCTAGGAACAATGCGCCAGCGTCTCGAAGAAGCATCATTCGAAGCCGAACTAGGCCTGTGATTTCATGAAGATCGCGATCACCGGCGCTTCCGGGCTCATCGGTTCAGCACTCGTAATTCACCTGCGGGCCCGAGGCCACGAGGTGCTGCGCCTTGTCCGGCGGCCGGCAGCCGCACCTGATGAAGTCACCTGGGATGTTGCCGCCGGCACCGTCGACCTAGTGGGCTTAGCGGGCACCGAAGCGGTAGTTCACTTGGCTGGCGCTGGCGTTGGCGACCACCGCTGGACAGAAGAGTACAAGCGCGAAATCTTAGATAGCCGCGTCGACGGCACCGCCACAATTGTGCGAGCGATTACCCAACTTGACCCCAAACCCCGCGTGCTGATTGCCGGGTCGGCAATCGGTTGGTACGGCGATACGGGCGACAAAGCAGTCGATGAAAGTGACCGCGCTGGTACCGGATTCTTGGCCGATGTGGTGCGCGCTTGGGAGGCCGCGGCCGACCCAGCAGCCCAAGCCGGTATTCGCGTAGTTCACGCACGCACCGGTTTGGTTGTTGCCAAAGCCGGGGGCGCTTGGGCGAAACTCTTCCCCCTATTTCGTCTCGGGCTCGGCGGTAAAATGGGCAGCGGCCGCCAGTACTGGTCTTGGATCTCTCTGCGCGATGAATTAGCCGCCCTCGAGTTTCTCCTGAGCTCTGACAACATCTCAGGGCCGGTCAATCTCACCGCCCCGCACCCCGCAACCAATGCAGAAGTCACGGCAACGATGGGTCGGGTACTTGGCCGGCCCACCTTGTTACCGGTGCCAAGCTTCGCACTTAAGACCGCTCTCGGTGAATTCTCCAGTGAAGTTCTAGGCAGTATTCGAGTCGTACCCGCGGTGCTCGAGGCCGAAGGTTTTACTTGGCAGGACCCAGATATCGAGTCGGCGATCCGGGCGGCCCTGGCCTAATGCCGTGCGACGTCGTCGTAGTGGGTGCCGGCCTTGCCGGTCTCGCCGCTGCGCGAGAGTTGTCAGTGCACGGGCTCAACGTCTTAGTACTCGAATCCGGTGACGAGGTCGGCGGGCGGGTGCGCACCGACCGAATCGATGGCTATTTATTAGATCGTGGATTTCAGCTCTACAACCCCGCGTATCCCGAAGCCGCACGGGTTCTTGACCACGACGCATTGCAACTTCGCCCACTTACTCCAGGTGTCGTGGTCGCCCTCGCCGATGGCAATGCCCGACTTGGTGACCCGAGAAGCAGGCCGGGCTGGGCCGTGGATTCGGCTTCCCCGCGCACCGGCTCCCTACTCAGCAAGGCGCGCTTTGCGCGGTACGCCCTCAGGGCGGCCAACACCCCCGCGCACCGCATCTTGTCCGGCGAAGATTTCTCGAGCGCCGTTGCACTGCGTGCCGCCGGAATCGACGACGCCCTATTCAATAAAGTCCTGCGCCCTTTCTTGGCGGGGGTCTTCCTTGAGCCAGATTTACAAACCTCGCGGCGGTTCATGGATTTAATCTTGAAGTCATTTGTAACTGGCACGCCCGCCGTGCCAAGTACCGGAATGCAGGCACTCCCCGAACAACTTCGCGACTCACTCCCAGCTGGTTCGGTGCGGTGCAACACCACCGTCACCAAAGCTAAAGCTGGATTAGTCGTTACCGAAAGTGGAGAGTTTCGGATGCGCGCGATTGTTATCGCTACCGATCCAATCGGGGCGAAATCATTGAATTCAAGTATCGCCGCGCCACTTGGTAGATCGGTAACCACTTGGTACCACCTAGCGACGCAATCAGGAAAGACCCTCAACGGTGGAGCCGGTGTCCTTGTTGTTGATGGTGATAATCGCGGGCCGGTTCTCAATTCAGTTGTGATGACAAATGCTGCTCCCAGTTACGCACCAGCAGGCAAGGTTCTCATCTCTTCGTCGGCCCTCGGCACCAACGCAAGTGTCGAAGACGAACGAGCGGTGCGCACGCACCTGGCCACCATGTATGGCGTTGACACCACCGCTTGGGAGCCAATAGCCCACTACGCCATTTCGTACGCTTTGCCGGCTATGTTGCCGCCCCTACAGATACCTAGTGCGGTGAAACTTGCCGACGGCCTGTTCATTTGCGGTGATTACCGTGAGACCGCATCCATCCAAGGGGCGATGAGGAGTGGGCGCCGCGCAGCTGAAGCGGTACTTGCAGACTTGGGTGTGCGATGACTACCACCGATTCCGCACTTGATGTCCAGCTGATCGGTTTTGGCGACGACGCGATTGACTACGCTGCTGCTTGGGATTTGCAGCGTCGCGTACACGCTGATGTCGTATCGGGTGCAACTACCAACACCGTGCTACTCCTCGAGCACCCCTCGGTCTATACCGCGGGGCGCCGCACCGAAATTCATGAACGACCATTTGATGGCACGCCGGTAATTGATGTTGACCGCGGCGGCAAGATAACTTGGCACGGGCCCGGTCAACTTGTTGGCTACCCGATTGTTCGCCTCCCCAGCCCACTAGATGTTGTTGCCCACGTTCGTCGCATCGAAGCCATGCTCATTTTGGTTTGCAGTGAATTCGGGGTGACCGGCGTTCGTATTGACGGGCGCAGCGGGGTCTGGATCCCCGCCGATGACCGCGGCCCTGACCGCAAGGTGGCGGCAATTGGCATTCGCGTCACCGAAGGTGTCACGATGCACGGGTTTGCACTCAACTGCGACTGCGATATGGCTTGGTTCGACAAGATCGTGCCCTGCGGGATAAAGGATGCAGAAGTTACCTCACTGAGCCAAGAAATTGGCCGCCGCGTGAGCGTCGCCGAAGTACTGCCAACGGTGATCGAGTTCCTGCCAGAACTAGTCCACCCCGTAGGCTGATCACATGACCCTCGTCGAGCCGGTTTATTCAGATAGCCAAGGCCGGCGAATGCTACGGATAGAGGCGCGCAACGCCGAGGTGCCGATCGAGCGAAAGCCCGAGTGGATTCGTACCAAACTTAAGACCGGCCCTGAATTCTTGAAAATCAATGCCTTGGTCAAGGCGGAGGGCCTACATACTGTCTGCCAAGAAGCCGGATGCCCAAATATCTACGAGTGCTGGGAAGACCGCGAAGCCACCTTCTTAATCGGTGGCGAGCAATGCACCCGGCGCTGTGACTTCTGCCAGATCGATACCGGCAAACCGGCACCATTGGATCGCGATGAGCCCCGCCGGGTTGCCGAGTCGGTGCGGGCTATGGGCCTACGGTACGCGACGGTCACCGGTGTAGCCCGTGATGATCTCCCCGACCAAGGTGCCTGGCTTTATGCCGAAACCGTTCGCGTGATCAAAGAAGTGAACCCAGATACCAATGTCGAAGTTTTAATACCAGATTTCTCAGGTGAGCCACATTTGTTAGCCGAAGTATTTGCGGCGGCTCCAGCGGTTTTGGCCCATAACCTTGAGACCGTACCTCGGATTTTCAAGCGCATCCGCCCGGCCTTTACCTATGAACGTAGTTTGGATGTTCTTACTCAGGCAAAAAGTGCCGGAATGGTTACCAAAAGCAACTTGATCTTGGGTATGGGTGAAGATGACGCAGAGATTGACACCGCGCTTATCGATCTGCACGCTGCTGGGTGTGATCTCCTGACGATCACGCAATACCTGCGCCCATCACCGCGCCATCATCCGGTCGACCGCTGGGTGAAACCAGAGGTTTTCGTCGACCTAGCTGAGCGGGCAACGCAAATTGGTTTTGTCGGAGTGATGAGTGGGCCTTTGGTGCGGTCAAGCTACCGCGCCGGGCGGCTCTACCAGCAGGCAATGGAGGCAAGGAGTTGAGCACAAGAGTTGAAGCGGTGCATATTTGGCCGGCTGGAGCAAAAACCCCCACCCCGGTAGCTGAACTCGAACTCGATTGGGGCGGCCCGGTGGGTGATCGTCATCACGGGCTAACCATGGCATCAGATGTCCGGCAGAAGGATGTTTTCCCGAGGGGAACCACGATCCGCAACCACCGGCAACTCTCAATTGTTGATCTAACTGAACTTTCGAGCATCTGCGGCGAGCTCGGTATTGCGGAAATTGCACCCGGGGTGATAGCCGACAACATTTGCACCGAGGGCATCCCTGGGCTCACCGAGCTCCCTCGAATGACCAGATTGCTGTTCGCCGGCGGCGCGGTTGTCATGTTGGGTGGCGAGAACCTCCCCTGCACTATCGCCGGAGCCTTGGTGGAGGCGCAATACGGCACCGCCGCCGAGAAGTTCCCGAAAGCCGCGATGGGGCGGCGCGGCGTGACCGGCTGGGTCGAGCACCCCGGCCGCATCCATGCCGGGGAATTGATCGAGGTCCGGCTTCCCTAGGCTGGGCCCATGGCCAAGGGAAAAATCCGCTCGACACTGTCCTCAATCGCCCAGAACTGGGGTATGACCCAGAAGGTCTACCGGACTTTGCCGCTCGAAGTCGGCGGGCTATTCCTCCTCGGCTACCTCGTGGGATTCGTCCCGACCTTTATCTTCTTGAACCTATTTACCGCCATCCTGGTCGGTATTCCCTTGGGCCTACTCGCGGCCGTTTTCTGGTTTAGCCGCCGCGCGATGAAAGCGGCCTACCGCCAGATTGAGGGGCAGCCAGGGGCGGCGGCTGCCGTAGTGCAATCACTGCGCGGTGGCTGGTTAGTAACACCAGGAATCGCAGTCAACAAGAACCAAGACTTAATCAGCCGAGTTGTCGGTAAACCTGGAGTCATCTTGATATCCGAAGGCCCAACAAGTCGGGTCAGCCACATGCTCGGCAATGAGCGCAAGAAGACCGCACGCTGGCTACCCGATATCCCGATCTACGAAATTCAGGTCGGCGACGAACCGGGCCAGGTCTCACTAGGCAAACTGCAGCGCTCATTAACCAAGTTGCCTCGCAACCTACGCGGTGGCGAGATCACCGACGTGCGCCGCCGCCTCGATGCTGTTAGTCAGACCGGTGGCTCACTGCCGATCCCGAAGGGGCCGATGCCGACGAGTACCCGATCGGTGCGCCGCCCCCGCTAGCCCAAGTCGTTGCCTCCACACACAACTC
>CAMDKJ010000099.1 GCA_945900705.1 Bifidobacterium breve
GGCTACGGCAAGGCCAAGGAAGTTCCGGCCGCTATCGCCAAAGGCGTCGAGGAAGCCAAGAAGCACTTTTTCAAGGTGCCACGGATCCAGGGCACGATTCCGCACCCAATCACGGGTGAGGCTGCTGCCGGTGTCGTGATGCTGCGTCCAGCAGCTCCGGGTACCGGGGTTATTGCTGGCGGCCCAGTTCGTGCCGTCTTGGAGTGCGCTGGCATTCACGATGTGCTGAGCAAGTCCATGGGATCAGACAATGCGATCAACATCGTGCACGCGACGGTTGCGGCGCTGAAGTTACTCGAGTCCCCCGAGGCTGTCGCTGCTCGTCGCGGTTTGCCCCTCGAAGCCGTTGCTCCTGCAGCATTGCTGCGCGCACGCGCCGGGGTAGGTGCGTAATGGCTCAACTCAAAGTAACCCAAAAGAAGTCGGAAATCGGTGGCACTTCAAATCAGCGCAATACCTTGCGCTCACTTGGACTAAAGCGTATCGGTGACACTGTTGTTAAGGAAGATCGTCCGGAAATCCGCGGCATGGTAAATATGGTGTCGCACTTGGTTGTTGTCGAGGAGGTTAAGTAGCGATGGCACTCAAGGTCCATCATCTGCGCCCGGCTCCGGGTGCTAAGACTGCAAAGACTCGTAAGGGTCGCGGTGAGGCGTCAAAAGGCAAGACGTCCGGTCGCGGCACGAAGGGTACGAAGGCGCGCTATCAGGTGCCAGCTCGTTTCGAGGGCGGCCAGATGCCCTTGCATATGCGCCTACCGAAATTGAAGGGGTTTACCAACCCCAACAAAATCGAGTTCCAGGTGGTCAATGTCGCCATGATCGCAAAGTTGTTCCCCCAGGGTGGCGACATCACCGTTGCCGACCTAGTGGCGAAGGGCGCTGTGCGAAAGGGCCAAAAAGTCAAGGTTCTCGGGCAGGGTGATATCGCGGTGGCCGTCAAGGTCAGTGCCGATGCATTCTCTGACAGCGCCCGTGACAAGATCGTGGCCGCAGGCGGTTCCGCAACCAAGATTTAAGCAGGAGGCACAGTGCACATCAGTGCGTTTGGGGCTGCCCTGCGTACCCCGGATCTTCGCAAGAAGATTCTGTTCACCTTGGGACTGTTGGCGCTTTATCGCCTCGGTTCAGTTTTACCGACCCCGGGTGTCGACTACTCCGCCATTCAGCGTTGTATCGACATAGTTCAGGATAATTCTGTCTATGCCTTGATCAACCTATTTAGCGGCGGGGCTTTACTGCAGTTATCTGTTTTCGCACTCGGCATCATGCCCTACATCACCGCGAGCATTATTTTGCAGTTGCTGACCGTGGTCATCCCGCGTCTAGAGACTCTAAAGAAGGATGGCCAAGCTGGCCAGGCCAAGATCACCCAGTACACGCGGTATTTAACAATTGGCTTGGCGATTTTGCAGTCGACGGCCATCTTGTCGCTGGCCCGCACCCCTGGCGCTTTGTTCAGCGGATGTAATGAGGCCATCATCCCGAATGACTCGGTGTGGGTGATTTTGGTAATGATAACCGTGATGACCGCCGGTACCGCCGTCATCATGTGGTTTGGCGAATTAATTACTGAACGCGGCATCGGTAATGGAATGTCGCTGCTCATCTTCACCTCGATCATCTCTAGCATCCCGGCTCAATTCGCTTCGATTTTGGCTAGCCGGGGCATCTTTACTTTTGCCATGACCGTGCTCGTCGGCCTGGTCGTTATTGCACTTGTTGTCTTTGTTGAGCAGGCCCAGCGTCGAATCCCGGTTCAGTACGCCAAGCGCATGGTGGGGCGGCGAATGTATGGCGGCACTTCAACTTATATCCCGCTCAAGGTGAATATGGCCGGTGTTATCCCGGTTATCTTCGCGTCATCCCTGCTGTTCTTGCCGACTTTGTTGGTGCAGTTAACAGGTAGTCAGTCTGAGTGGGCCATCTGGATCCAGCAGAACTTTGGCACCGGCACCGGGTCCTACTACTTGATGGTGTACTTCCTCCTTGTTGTGTTCTTCTGCTACTTCTATGTCTCCATCACCTTCAATCCGGTCGAAGTCGCTGACAATATGAAGAAATACGGTGGATTCATACCCGGAATCCGCGCGGGTAAACCGACCGCTGATTACCTGGATTATGTGCTGACACGTTTGACCGCCCCGGGTTCGCTTTATCTTGGCATGATCGCGGTCCTGCCGGTCTTCGCATTCGGGGGGCTAGGTGTCGGCGGGAACTTCATCTTCGGCGGAACCAGTTTGCTGATCATGGTGGGCGTTGGCCTTGACACCGTCAAGCAAATCGAATCCCAGTTGCAGCAGCGCAACTACGAAGGATTCCTTCGGTAATGCGCCTGATCATGATGGGGCCACCTGGTGCCGGAAAAGGTACCCAGGCCGACATTATGTGCGAGGATATGTCGATACCCCATATTTCGACCGGCGATATTTTTCGGGCAAATGTCACTCAGGGCACCGCATTGGGTATTGAAGCCAAGCGCTATATGGATGCCGGCGAGTACGTACCTGATGGAGTCACCAATGCAATGGTGCGCGACCGGCTGGCACAACCTGATTGCAGCACCGGATTTTTGTTGGATGGCTACCCGCGCACCATTGAGCAGGTTGGTGAACTTGATTCGATGCTTGCGGCACAAGGTGCGGGCATCGATGCAGTGGTTGAACTCATCGTAGATATTGACGAAGTGGTGCAGCGATTGGTAAAGCGCGCAGTTGACCAAGGGCGAGCCGATGATGCCGAGAAGGTAATTCGCCACCGCCTAGAAGTTTTTGCTGAGCAAACGGCTCCGCTAACCTCCCTTTACGCAAGCAGGGGCCTACTTACTCAAGTTAGTGGCATGGGTGATGTCGATGACGTGACCGCGCGTATCCACGCGGCATTGAACTCCAACGCGTGATCGCTCATGTTTCGTAGGAGCGAGTCAATCCAGATTAAGTCCCTTGATCAACTCGCTGTCATGCGTCAAGCCGGTCTTGTTGTTGCCCTAACTTTGCAGGCCGTGACTGACGCGGTGCGCCCTGGGGTGACAACCCGAGAACTCGACGCGATTGCCCGCGATTGCATCAAATCGAATAATGCGACTCCGTCATTTTTGGGCTATCACGGCTTCCCCGCGGTGATTTGTACTTCGGTCAATGAAGAAGTCGTGCATGGCATCCCGGGGGAGCGGGTGCTAGCCGATGGCGACCTAGTCTCGATTGACTGCGGAGCCATTGTCGATGGCTGGCACGGCGACGCGGCGGTTAGCGTGCCGGTGGGAGAAGTAACTGCTGCGGTGCTGGCACTATCCGCGGCGACCGAGGCAGCCATGTGGGCCGGCCTTGAACAAGTGCGTGCTGGTAATCGATTATCGGATATCGGCAACGCCGTCGAGCTGGCGATCAACGCGGCGGGGGATTACGGCGTGGTCGAGGATTACACCGGCCACGGGATTGGTACGAGCATGCATATGCACCCACCTGTCCCAAACCACGGCAAGCCAGGCAAAGGCCCGGTCCTAAAAGTTGGGATGGCACTTGCAATCGAGCCGATGGCGACTTTGGGTTCACCTACTGTTGGCGTGCTAGCCGATGGCTGGACGGTCGTCGCGCTCGACGGCGGGCCAGCCGCACACTGGGAGCACACGGTTGCCATCACGCAGGCCGGACCTTGGGTCTTAACCGCGCTAGCAGATGTCCGACTTGGCCGGGAGGTACAGTCTTGATTGCGCCGGTTACTCCAATTATGGCCGGCGGTACCGGCCGCAGCGGCACCACCGTCATCGCCGGGTTACTCAATAGGCACCCCGAAGTTCGGGCGAGTTGGCCCCGTGAGGTGAAGTTCGTCAATAAGGACGGAGGACTACTTGACCTCACGCTGGGAATTGCGGGCCATCAGGAAAAGTTGACCTTTAGCAAACTAGCCCAAAAGGTAGGGCACCCGCCGCGGTCTAGTTTTGCGGCCTTCGACTTCGGAATGCGCAATTCGTGGTGGCTTCGAACCAACCGGATGGGCCGGGCGAGCGGGCTGCACCTGAGCTGGGATGAAGTGGGGCGCGACCGGTTGCTTGCCGAGTTGTCGGCCGGCTTGGCTGCCGACCCGATCCAAGCCGGTCGGGATTTTCTCGCGGGGATGATTCAGTCCCAACTGGGCCATGCGGGGGAGCCGTGGTGGATTGATACCTCACCGCCAAATATCGCCAACGCGGCCCGGTTCCATCGATTTTGGCCCGAGGCCCGCTTTATTTGGATGGTGCGAGACGGCCGCAGCACCGCTGCGTCGGTGCTTGGAGAGCGCTGGGGGCCGAGTGATCCGGTCGAGGCGATAAACTGGTGGGCCGCGCGGATGCGCCGAGCGCATGCGGGCCTGCGCCTGGTCCCTGCGGAGGCAGTTCTCGTGCTATCCCTGGAAGACCTTGTGGTCCTTGACCGGGAGGCCAGTTACCAGCGAGTACTGGATTTCTTGTCCCTAGAGGATTATCCGGCGATGCGCGAGTTCTTCGTCAATTCGATGCCCGCCGAGCGGGTGGCTCTGGATAAGTGGCGGGCTCGGGTTCCAGATCCGGTGCCCTTTGCGGACGCGTATCAGGTGGCTGCAGCGGCGCTGCGGTCCGACGGCCTCGAAGTCTTCCCTCGCTGACCGCAATTGCAGTACCATGCGGTCATGCGCAAACTTATGAAAGCCACTGTAATTGCCGCCGCAGCCGCGGCCCTCACCCTAGGTGTCACCGCCACTAGCAGTGCGGCGACCTTGACCAAGGACCCAGACCCCACCTTGGTGGTACTTCGGGTACCAACCCAGGTCCAGATCAAAGATGGCGTTGCCATCGTGCTGTCGCAGGACACCAATAAGACCACTGGCTACTCGTGGACGATCAAAGTCACCGGTGACAAGTCGGCCGTGAAGGTCTACGCCGGCACCTACCAAGCACCGGCCCCGTCCGGAGCGGTGGGGGTTGCTGGCACCACCACCTGGTACATCAAGGCGCTGGCCCCGGGCCAGGCGGTCCTGAGCTTGATCGCCACCCCACCCGGTGGGGGAGCTGGCACCGTCAAGAAGTTGACGGTGACCGTCACCCAGTAGGCAGGCGCCCCCGGCTGGCCGAACTTGGGGGGGGCGATTATGAGGAAATGGCCCGGGCCCGTAGACTCAGCAGGCTGATGTGGGGCTTCCCCGTTCGTCCGCCGGCAAATTCTCGGTTTTCCGGGTGTTTAGGCGCGATTCGTGGTGGCACCGCGCACCGCGCAAGTGGTAATCGGCACACCTGGTGAAAGCGGAGGATATGGGCAAGAAAGACGGCGCGATCGAGCTCGAGGGCACGATCACCGAGTCATTGCCCAATGCAATGTTCCGGGTGGAGTTAGACAACGGGCACAAAGTGCTCGCGCACATCAGCGGCAAGATGCGGATGCACTACATCCGGATCCTTCCGGACGATCGAGTGGTAGTAGAGCTTTCGCCCTATGACCTAACGCGCGGCCGGATCGTCTACCGCTACAAGTAAGGCCCAGCACTAGGTATTACCCAAACTGACCGTTCGAACTCAAGGAAGAAGCCATGAAGGTCAAGCCGAGCGTGAAGAAGATCTGCGACAAGTGCAAAGTCATTCGTCGCCACGGTCGTGTCATGGTGATCTGCGAGAACGTTCGACACAAGCAGCGCCAAGGCTAATTGCCCTGACGTCGTAAGGCGGGCTTTCGGGGAGACAACCCGAACACCTGACAAATATGCAGAACCCGACCCCTTGCGAAAGCAAGGACGACACCTTCGGACACGAGGCCGAAGACCTGCCTTGGCGGGCAGGACTGGTGCTGCACCCATACCCCGTGCATTAGTAGAAGAGAGAACGCCCCTATGGCAAGACTTGTTGGTGTCGACCTGCCGCGCGATAAGCGCATGGCGGTTGCACTCACGTACATCTATGGCATTGGCCGCTCCCAAGCAGCGAAAGCACTCGAAGCGACCGGAGTGAGCCCGGAACTTAGGTCCTCGGAGCTAAACGACGAGCAACTCGTCGCCCTTCGTGACTGGATTGATGTCAACCTCAAAGTTGAAGGCGATCTCCGCCGCGAGGTTGCTGCTGATATCCGCCGCAAGGTCGAGATTGGTTGCTACCAGGGAATCCGTCACCGTCGCGGCATGCCGGTTCGTGGTCAACGAACCCACACCAATGCTCGTACCCGAAAGGGTCCGCGTAAGACCGTCGCCGGAAAGAAGAAGGTCGGCAAGTAAGCCGCCCCTTCACCCCAAAAACCCCAGACGAGAATCCCAGGAGAGCGATCAATGGCCCCGAAGTCAGGCAGCAAGGCGCCAGCCAAAAAGGTGCGGCGCAAAGAAAAGAAGAACGTGGCACACGGCCATGCTCATATCAAGAGCACCTTCAACAACACCATCGTGTCGATCACTGATCCCACGGGTGCGGTCATCGCATGGGCGAGCGCCGGCCAGGTTGG
>CAMDKJ010000100.1 GCA_945900705.1 Bifidobacterium breve
TCGGTTTGGTAACCGGTACCTGCAATATCGACCACATAGTCGTCTTCGATTGTTAAAGTTATTGGCGATTGCACATAGTGCTTAAAGGTGAGATTCACATCGCCGGGTGCCAACACGACAGTGCCATTGACACGATTGCGGCCAGGGAAGGCAAGTACGAGCCCACCCGGCCAGTGCGCGATTGATCCTGGGCCGCTCACAACTCCCGTAGAACCGGCGGTGAAAGCATCAGCGAGGTCAACGGTCAGGTCGGTGCCAGCGTCGCTAGTTGCGCGCATTATTTTCGAACGCGTCATCAGGTCGTGGGATTCGGTGATGCGCTGTGCAACTTCAGGGTTATGGCGCAGGCGCTCATAAACTTCGGGGCTCTCATTGCTGATCATGAGCACCCGGCAACCAGCGGCCAGGATTGGGCGCAGTTCACGTGAGTGCAGTAGCCCCTCCTGGGTAACGTCGATGATGAAAGGAACCGATGAAATGGCGGTGACGGCCGCTGACATATTTCCGAGAGCAAGGCTGGTACCGGTGGATCGTAGGGCAACGGGGCCTTCATTTGCTGGGCTGCGCATGACGATCTCAAAGGGTTTGGCGCCGAGTGACTCTGCCGCCAGCACCGCGGTGGCCACTAACTCGGGTCGACTTGAACTCTCAGATAGCACGACGCATTCATCACCTGGGCCAAGGCCGGATAGTTTGAACTGATCAGCAAAACGCGAGATCCAGCGCCATTCACTAGGTGCATGACGGCTCATATCTTCTCCCAGTGTTGAGCGACAAGTGCATTTACTTCGGCGGGCGCTTCGAGATTAAGCAAGTGCCCGGCGCCATTTACAATCTGCAGTTTTGCGCCAGGAACTAGGTCGACAATGGCCTGACCATACGCCGGTGGGGTTTCGGTGTCATGCGCTCCGACCAGAACGAGGGTTGGCGCCGTGATACTTGGCAAAATTGATCGTGAATCGTGGGTAACGATGGTTTCGAGTGCAGTTAGCAGACCCGCCATGGGGATGCGCGACATTGACTCAACCGCTTCCGGCACCACATGGGCTCCCCTTGGGCCGGCCAAACTGGCCAAAATGAAGGGCGCTGCCGCGGCAGGTGAGCCGGCAGTTTCAAGGCCAGCTAGTCGATCCGCGCGCCACGTGACCGGGTCGGTGCCGTCAAGGCCGAATTTCGGGCTGGTGCACAGCAGTGTCAAAGTACGCACAAGTATGGGATAAGTCGCGGCAACGTATTGCGCGATCATGCCGCCGAATGACATTCCGACCAAGTCAACCGGCGCACCGGGTGATACCTCCGCAATCAGTTCTGCGACCCGCCCGGCATAAGCGGTGAAAGTTGTTTCAGCGACCGGCAGCGAATTTCCATACCCTGGTGCATCCCACGCGATCAGCCGCCGCAATTCAGCAAGCTCAGCGAATTGCGGCCGCCAGCCGGTGCGACTGCTACCGATCCCATGCAAAAAGATGGCGATGGGGCCGGTGCCGGCTTCGCGCCAGGCGGTCGGAAGGGCATCAACGTCCACCGGGGTGTCCATAGGGTTGACATCGTTACGCATTTAAGCAACCTAGGGCATCGAAACTAATTAAGTCAACGGTGTTGACATTTGAGCTTTGTGCCCTAACCTTTGCTCATGACTACAACAACTTCCGTTTCCCCCCACGAAGGTGCCAGCGCCGCCACCGGAGCACCCGGTTCAACTCCATCCAAACGGACTAGGGATCAGATGGTCGCTGCCATCGCCGAGATGGGGCCTAGGTTTGCCGAACGGGCCTTTGCGGTTGATCGAGATGCCGTCTTCCCTTTTGAGAATTTCGCTGACCTACGCGATACGGGATTCCTAGCCCTTTGCGTGCCAAAGGAATACGGAGGCATGGGCGCTACCTACTCGGACTATGTACGAGTATCCGAGGAGATCGGGCGCCACTGCGGGGCAACTGCCCTTACGTTCAATATGCACAACGCGACGATGCTCTGGGCTGGTCAAGTCAGCGACCTACTTGAGATGACTCACGAACAACGCGAGGCACATGAACGTCGGCGCGCTCGGATGTTCAAAGATGTTGTTGAAAAGAACATAATTCACTCGCAGCCTTTCAGCGAAGGCCTAAACCCCAACGCACTCGCGGGAGTCGCGACCGTAGCTGTGCCCGTAGAGGGCGGCGGTTACCGCGTCACCGGGCGCAAGATTTTCGCATCGCTAAGTGGCGCTGCAAATCGCTATAACGTCACGTGCCAGGTACCGGGCGAGGACTTCCTGCGCCTGCTATCAGTGCACTCCGACGCTGAAGGCGTCGAGATCGTTGATGACTGGGATCCACTTGGCATGCGCGGCACCGTCTCGCGCACTTTACTGCTGCAGGACGTTTATGTAGCAGCGGACGATGAAGTGCTACCAGGCGGCCTTTATGACCAAGCGGCGAATCGGTATCCGTACCTCTTCATGTCCCTAGCGCCGTCCTACCTAGGATTAACCAAGGGAATTCTTGATTTCACCCGCCTTTATCTGCGCGGCGAAATGGCAGGTGCGGCGAAGGGCACCGGTCGTCGCGACAACCCAATAAAGCAAATCGGTTGGGCAGAAATGCAGATCAAGTTCGAGCAAAGTCGCGCACTGCTTTATAGCGCAGTCGATAGCGCGGTACTTGATCCAGATGAGTCGCAGATGATTTCCGCGTGGGCCGCCGTGTACACCACCATGGAAACCGCCAACGATGTAGCGAGACTTGCGGTGCGGGTTTGCGGAGGGCAGTCCATGCTCAAAAACATGGCACTTGAGCGCATGTACCGCGATTCCAGGCTCGGATCGACCATGTTGCCTTGGAGCGCAGAGGTGGCCTTGGAGCGCATAGGTAAGGCTCGGCTCTATGAAAACTGAGAAAAAGTTAAGGAAACAGGCCGTAATGGCTTGACTAGACACCCGGCAAACCCAATGATCGGTACATCATTCGGCCCCGTATGACCGGATGCTGACATCAGCGGAGGAAAAATGTCCCAAAGAGATCATCTGCCAGAGTCGGATCAGCATCTAGGTACTGGCGACCCAGAAACCAAGCAGACAAGTCTAAAGAAAGGCACGCTCGGCCTTTATGGCATCGTGTTCTTCGTTGTTGCAGCTGCTGCGCCTTTGGCCGGGATCTCGGGCGCGTTCCCGGTGGCGATCGGCGCGGGTGATGGTGCCGGCGCCGCCGGCATGTACGTCGCAGTCGGCATAGTTCTACTAATCTTCAGCGTTGGCTACGCCACGATGAGCCAGTACGTGACCAACACGGGTGCCTTCTTCGCATACGTTGGCCGCGGCCTTGGCATCGTGCCAGGTGTCGGATCGGCATTCGCGTCATTGGTGGCTTATATAACGGTTATGTGGGCCATCCTTGGTTTCATTTCAGGGCAGATGAAGTTTCAGTTCATCGCTAAGTTCGGTTTGGATCTGCCGTGGTGGGTGTATGCATTCGTCATCATCGCCTTAATCTTTGTGCTGTCTGCAGCCTCGGTTGATATTGGCGCGAAGTTGTTGGGAATCTTGCTTTCTATTGAAATTATTGCCCTACTCATTGTGGGCTTGGCGACTTTGATAAATGGGGGACCGGAAGGCGTCAATTTCGGTGCATCGTTTAGCCCATCGTCGATTTTCGAGGGTGGCTTTACGGGTGGCGCGGGTATCGCTTTCGCTTTCGCCCTCGCTTCCTTTATCGGGTTCGAAGCAACTGCGATCTACGGTGAAGAATCGAAGGATCCGAAAAAGACAGTGCCAAGGGCTACCTACATTTCGGTGATTTTGATTACGGCCTTATTTGCGATCGTGGGTTTGGGGCTGGTCACCAGCCTTGGGGCTACCGACATTGCGAACAAGGTATTTGAGATTACCGCGATTGACGGTGTGCCATTGTCGGATCCATCCGCGGTCCTCTTTAGCGCATCGACGACATATGTGGGCGCCTGGATGACCGAGTTATTCGGCTGGATCATCCTGACCTCGCTATTTGCCGGCGGTCTTGCCATGCAGAACTCGGCGGCACGCTACTTCTTCGCGATGGGTCGAGCGGGTGTGCTACCGAAGGCACTTGACCGCACGAATAAGGCGCAGGCACCCTGGGTGGCCACAATCGTGGTTAGCCTCTTCGCGGTGGCAATCACGATCATCTTCATTATTTTCAACCTGGATCCGATCGTGCACATGTTCTTCTGGTTCGGGGCGGTCGCGGTGCTCGCGATCGTGCTCACTGAAATCTTGGTGAGTATCTCGGTGATCGTTTACTTCCGTCGCACCAAGGAAGACACCCGGCCATGGAACACGCTGATCGCTCCAATCTTGGCGATCATTGGGCTGGCAATCGGCGAATACATGTTGATGAGTCGGTTCAACCTGTTCTCGGGCACATCCTCAGGTGAAGGTGGCCCATGGGAAATGAATACGACCGGATGGATTCTTGTCCTGTCGCCGTTTGTGCTCTTCGTGGTGGGCCTGATCGTGGGTGTCGCGCGCAAGAAGTCCGAAAATTACGATGCGGTGCACAACTTCGTCAGTTAATAAATTGCATTAAAGGAAGGGGCGGGCGCATGATGGGCCCGCCCCTTCCTTATGCCGCTCTTGAGGAGATGAAATCGCGGTGACCTCCACCCCATCGGCGCATCTTGATACTTTCACCCGAGACAATCTGCCGCCCGTGGACCAATGGCCAAGCTTCAATGAACAGTGGCTGGCTGAGCACTATCCGGATCGCCTTAACTGTGCCGTGGAGCTACTAGACGGAACAATTTCGCGTCTCGGTGGAGCCGGCTGCGCGGTGACCGATGGTGAGAAGTCCTGGTCCTACGACGAGCTGGCCGATCGGGTGCAGCGCACCGCCAATGTCTTGGTGGCACTTGGTGTCGTGCCAGGAAATCGGGTGCTCCTTCGCGGGCCCAATAACCCATGGCTGGCCGTCACTTGGCTCGCAGTCGTGCGCATCGGTGCCGTAGTGGTGACGACGATGCCGCTATTGCGCACCGGGGAGCTTGAAAAGATTGTCGACATTGCTCAGGTGCAAGTCGCATTAGTAGACCATCGATTCGTTGAGGAGTGGTCGGGTGTCGCTAATTTCGCCGGGCTTACACTGGTGTTTGGGGGCGCTGACCCGGATGATCTCGAGCAGTTAGTGGCCGAAGCCTCCAATGTCAACATGCCCGTTGATACCGCAGCCGATGATGTCTGCATGCTGGCATTCACCTCAGGTACTACCGGTAAACCAAAAGCCACCATGCACTTCCACCGGGATGTACTAGCGATTGCCGACTCCTTCTGCGCATCAATCGTGCAACCAACGGCCGCTGACATCTTCGCCGGTAGTCCACCATTTGCCTTCACTTTTGGGCTAGGAGCTCTACTTATCTTCCCCCTTCGTTTTGGTGCCTGCGCATTGCTGCTTGAGTCAGCATCCCCGCCGATTTTGCTAAGAGCTGTTGAGCTAAACCGCGTAACCTGCCTGTTCACCGCCCCCACCGCGTATCGTGCGATGTTGCCCTCGGTGGGCGAAGTTGATCTAAGTAGCCTCCGAGTTTGTATATCCGCCGGTGAAACCCTGCCGGAGCCAACCTGGCGGGCCTGGAAGCAAGCAACCGGCCAGTCACTTATTGATGGCATTGGTGCCACGGAGATGCTGCACGTATTTATCTCGGCCCGTGGTGACGAAATCGTGCCTGGGTCAACGGGTAAGGTCGTGCCTGGCTACATCGCCGACGTGGTTGACGACGATTTCAATTCAATGCCCCCGGGACAACCCGGGCGCCTTGTCGTTAAAGGGCCAACCGGTTGCCGGTATTTAAATGA
Organism: Bifidobacterium breve; assembly: GCA_945900705.1. Taxonomy (GTDB): domain Bacteria; phylum Actinomycetota; class Actinomycetes; order S36-B12; family S36-B12. The sequence continues at coordinate 5,810 of CAMDKJ010000100.1, forward strand.
CGAGCGGCAATTTGATTATGTGCAAGGCGGCTGGAACGTCACTGGTGATGTCTATATTAAAGATGAGAATGGGTATTTCTTCTACCAAGCACGAGCAGACGACATCATTGTTTCGAGTGGTTACAATATTGCCGCTCCGGAAGTGGAGTCGGCCTTGCTAGCTCACGTAGCCGTACAAGAAGCTGCCGTAGTTGGTCAGCCGGATGAAGCCCGCGGGATGATAGTTAAGGCGTTCGTGGTGCTGAACCCGGCCGCTACCGCATCGGATGGTCTTGTGCACGAATTGCAGGCTTTCGTCAAGGCATCTATCTCACCATATAAATACCCGCGCGAGATTGAATTCGTCATCGAGCTACCCAAGACGGCAACCGGCAAACTACAGCGATTCAAATTGAGATAGTTGCCGGCAGCTTCATAATTCCATTTACGAAATTGGATCGAGTTCGGACGACCTCACCATTGGCGGTGATTGTGACCCGCAAGCGCACAAGTTCTTCGAGCAGCACCCGGATCTCGAGGCGGGCCAATGGGGCGCCGAGGCAGTGGTGGGGCCCTTGGGCGC
>CAMDKJ010000101.1 GCA_945900705.1 Bifidobacterium breve
ACTCAAGCATTGATCGGTAATGCGCACCCACCAAGTAGTAGCGCAATTCGATTGGGCGAACTCTCTTGACGATTTCGTCGACAAGCAGTGAGTTGCCAAGTGACTTGCTCATTTTCTCGCCGGCGGTCGTGACCCAGGCATTGTGAAGCCAGTAATTTGCGAATTTATCACCGGCAGCCTTCGACTGCGCGATCTCATTTTCGTGATGCGGGAAAATAAGGTCTAGGCCACCACCGTGGATATCAAAATGCGAGCCTAGGTACTTCTCTGCCATTGCTGAACACTCAATGTGCCAACCGGGTCGGCCAGGGCCCCATGGGGTATCCCAGTACGGTTCACCAGGCTTGGCTGATTTCCACATAGCAAAATCGCGGGCATCACGTTTGATCTGCGCCTCTGAATCAGGAGATGCCAACATATCGTCGATACGCTGTCCACTTAATTTGCCGTACCCCTCAAATGCGCGCACATCAAAATAAACATCGCCGTTCATCGCATAGCCATGACCGACTGCGATCAACCGCTGCATCATTTGAATCATTTCGGGGATGTGGCCGGTGGCGCGAGGCTCATAGGTTGGGGGCAGGCACCCAAGCGCGTCGTAAGCGCGACTGAATGCGCGTTCATTGCGCATGGCTACCACCCAATACGGCACATCATCATGGCCCGCGTTATGGATGATCTTGTCGTCAATGTCGGTGACATTACGAATGAAAGTGACGTCATATCCTCGAGCCGTTAGCCACCGACGCAACACGTCAAATGCGACCCCGCTGCGGATGTGGCCAACATGGGGCGGCGCCTGAACGGTGGCCCCGCATAGATAAACACCGACTTTGCCGGGGGCGATAGGCACGAACTCACGCACTGACCGCGTGGAAGTGTCATAAAAAGAGAGGGAAGGCGGCACAGGCGAAGGCTACCGCAGCAGCGTGACGATCTTTTTTGGAGTAATACGAACGACCACCCGCACGTTATCGGTGCCGTCGTCCATGGGGTAGCGATCAAGGCCCATATAAGCCTTCGCGGCACGGTCGATCAGCTCACGGCCGCCCTCTTCGGTCATGGTGGCGGTGCCCCTGACTTCCACATACGAGTAAGGGTTGTCCTTCGGATAGACCAGCAAGGTGACCCGAGGATCCTTCTCAATATTTAGGTGCTTGCGTCGACCCTTAACCGTTGAGACCAGGAGTTCATCGCCGTCGCGCTCAACCCACACCACCGAAAGATGAGGTTGGCCATCAGGGAGCAAGGTTGCGATGGTGGCAAACTCAGGATCATCAAACCACGGCTTTACCAGATCAGGTATTTGGATTGGCACAGCCGACAGTCTAGATCTACGTGTCAGAGGCGGAGACAGTGGCAATGGCCATCGCCGCCAAACCCTCGCCGCGGCCGGTTAGCCCAAGGCCGTCGGTGGTGGTGCCAGAGACACGCACGGGGGCACCGATCGCTGCCGAAAGCACATCTTGAGCTTCTTGACGCCGCGAACTTACGCGCGGCTCATTGCCGATAATTTGCACGCTGGCGTTGCCGATATTGAATCCTGACTTACGCACCAACCCAGCGACCTCCGATAACAGGGTGACCCCGGATGCAGCCGAGTACTTCGGATCCTCCGTGCCGAATACTGATCCCAGATCACCAAGGCCAGCAGCACCCAAAAGGGCATCACAAATTGCATGTGCTGCAACATCGGCATCTGAGTGCCCGCTCAGGCCGACTACATCGGGCCAATGAAGACCGGCAAGCCAAAGTGGACGACTCGCGTCAAAAGCGTGCACATCCACCCCGAGGCCAACAAGTGGAATAGGCAGCTGTTGGTTATTAGACGGCACCGGCGGCCCGCCGTCTCGCGAGAATGGCCTCGGCCAAGATTAAGTCAATCGGACGCGTAACTTTGAATGCTTCTTCATGCCCTGCAATAACGTGCACTGTTACTCCCATTCGCTCGACCATCCCAGCATCGTCAGTGATAACAGTTTCATCGATGTCCAAAGCGGCATGCGCAGCCTGCAGCACCTCGCGGGTGAAGCCCTGTGGCGTTTGGATAGCGCGAAGTGAAGACCGCGAGGGTGTCGCAATTACATCCGAGTTAGCGTTCACCTCTTTGACCGTATCGACCATTGGCACACCCGGCACCACCGCAAGGTGGCCTTGCCGCACCGCCGCGACAACAGCACTTACCAACTCCGGCGGTACCAGCGGGCGTGCTGCATCATGAACGAGTACCACATCAACGTCAGTGGGAAGACCAATCAAGGCCCGCGCAACAGACTCAGGTCGAGTGTCGCCGCCGGCAACGACACTGACATCGGCGTTGAACCGCTGCTGCACCAGCAATGCACTAACTTCGTCAACGCTTTCGGCTGGCACTGCAACAATAACTAGATCAACCGCGCGCGACTCCGTGAGTGCGTTGACGGCGTGCACAAACATCGGCACACCCGCTAGTTGCCGCAGTGCTTTCGGAGTACCTGGGCCAAGACGCTCACCCCGACCTGCCGCCGGCACTAGCGCAGCGGTGCGACCCACCTAAATCACCACCGGCTAAGAAGCTAGGACCTCGTCGAGGATCGCCTCGGCATTGTCCTCATTAGTCTTCTCGGCAAGGGCAAGTTCACTCACCAGGATCTGCCGGGCTTTGGCCAGCATGCGCTTCTCGCCAGCGGACAAACCACGCTCGCGTTCACGGCGCCAAAGATCGCGGACCACCTCGGCCACCTTGATGACATCGCCTGAGGCCAGTTTCTCGAGATTTGCCTTGTAGCGGCGTGACCAGTTGGTCGGCTCTTCGGTATACGGCTGGCGCAGCACGTTAAATACGCGCTCTAGGCCCTCGGCGTTTACGACATCGCGGACACCGACTAAATCAACGTTGTCGGAGGGCACCCGAACGGTCAAATCACCCTGAGCCACCCGCAAAACCAGGTACTCACGGTCCTCGCCCTTGATCGTCCGGATCTCAACAGCCTCAATGAGTGCCGCCCCGTGATGTGGATAGACGACGGTGTCACCGACGCTGAACGCCATAGAAAAAGCCCTTCTCGAAGGCGCTAAGGATACCACGCCCCGGTTGGGGTGGATCACACCCCAAAAAGGCAAGCAAACACCTGCTAAATACCGCGGACCTTCTCGTAGATCCTGGTTCGCAACTCCGCGAACTTCGGATCATTCCTGGTGGCGACTTGCGATCGAGGAAATGGCAGATCCACGGTCACCACTTCCGAAACCTTGGCCGGTGAGCCATGGAGCACCACTACCTCATCACTTAAATACACAGCCTCATCAATGTCGTGGGTCACCATGACCGTGGTAATTCCAAAATCTGCTCGGACCTTTAGCACTAGATCCTCGAGGTCGAATCTCGTTTGGGCGTCAACCGAGGCAAATGGCTCATCCATAACAAGGATTGATGGTCGAACTGCGAGCGCACGAGCAATCGAAACGCGTTGCTGCATGCCGCCCGACAGTTGCCATGGATACACCTTTTCATTACCAGTCAAGCCTACTTCTTCCAGCGAATCCGAAATTCGCAGTTTGACTTCAGCTTTGCTTAGTTTCTGGGTCTTCAGTGGTAGTCCGATGTTCTTCTCCACTGTTAGCCAGGGCATTAGCGATCGGGTGTAATCCTGAAGCACCACCGCTAAGCCCTGCGGAGCGCCACTAAGTTTTGACCCACGGACCAATATTTCACCACCAGTGGGCGTGGCCAAGCCGGTAAGCAATCGAAGCAAGGTGGTCTTGCCCACGCCAGAAGGCCCAACTATCGAGACGAAATGCCCATCGGTTACGTCATAGGAGACCGTGTCCAAAACGTGTTTTATTCCCGAGTCTGTCTTGTAATCCATACTGACTGAATCGATGGATATTGCGATGGTCATCTTGTATTTGTCCCAATCACCTAAGAGAGTTTCTTTTGCCCGAAATACCAACGCAGAGATCTGCGCTCAACGATGTCAAATACGAGATTTAGCAAGTAGCCAAGCAGGCCAAGCAACATGACACCTGTCCAGGCGTCAATAATCATGAATGAATCAGCCGCGATGAGCGTAAAAGCACCCAGACCGAATCCAGAGCCAAGGATTTCAGAGGCAATAGTGACAACGAAGGCAACCTGAAAAGCAACCTGCAACCCCGCGAATATCTGTGGCATTGCGTTTGGCGTGCGCACTCGCCATAGGACTTGCCTTTTAGATAGGTGAAACACGTGCGCAGTGTCCAACAGCACGCTGTTTGTTGCCTTTACCGCGTCAATGCCAGACAGGAGAATCGGGAATGAAGCGGAAAAGGCCACAGCAGCGATCCGCATATTTGAATCGAGCCCCAAAAGCAGAATGAAAATCGGGACCAAAGCGACCGGTGGGATACTGCGGACAAAATCAATCACTGGCTCCACGTAGGATCCACCGCTTTTGGATGCCCCCACGATGACACCGAGTGGTATGGATACGGCCACCGCAATTAGGTAGCCGATGAGTAAATTCCGCAGGCTGGGAACCACGTGGATTGGGACGAGGGCAAACACCCAATTTTCTTGAAATCTAGCCCAAATATCAGGCAGCGGCGGAAAATATGGATTAGTGGAGTCAATGCTAACCCGGTACCAAGCCCAGACTAGTAACACTGGAACCCAAAGTCCTAACAGAATTGAGGTAACCCAGTTTCGAATTTTCACTTGCCCATCCAGAAAACAAGGCGCCGTTGTGCAAAGACGATTCCACGCGAAACCAGGATTCCAAGGATTCCGAGCAGTAAAACCACCGCGAACGTCTTGGCTATTTGATTTCCTGTTTGGTACATGGCTAGGAGTTGCCCTAGGCCTGGTGCTCCCCCGACCAATCCTGCCACCACAGCAACAATGAGAGCCACCGATGCGGCAATTCGCAAACCGATCGCAACGAATGGTGCTGCTGCTGGCAAGCGGGCAAAGAGAATCTGTCGACCGGTACCTAGGCGGTAGCACCGCATAGTCTCAAGCAGCACTACATCAGTATCACGGACACCATAGGCAGTTTGAATCGCCAGAGCGAAGAAATTTGCGAACACGACCAGGAATATGCCCATTTGAATTGTCGGACCTAGAACCAAAATTGTGATCGGGATTATGACAATCGGTGGAATCACCTTGAAGAAATCAAAAGTGAACTTGGTCGATCGATATGCGAATCGACTAAGCCCTAAACAGATGCCCACCGGAACCGCAAAAACGACGCTTATGACGAACCCGACAACTGCCATTTGCGCGGTTGCCAGCAACTGAGTCCATAAAATTGGCTCAGTCAGGATGATGAAAAAAGCCCCGACTGTTGCTATCGCAGTTGGGAAGGAGCCGCTGCTCAGCGGACCAACCATCGCAGCTAACTGCCAAATCAGCAGCGCTACCAAGGTCGATACCACTCCCGCAGGCACGCGGCGAGTGATTGCTGACACAGCGGCTCCTTCAATCAGCCAATAGGCCCATCTTGACTACGGTCGATATTGCCTCATCAATAGCCCTGAAGTATTCAGCGGTGTAGTCAGGTAGCCCAGCAGCAGCATTTTGTCTGCTGGACGCTTTAGGTCAGCCGCCAGAATTGTGTACGGGAAGTATGACGGATTTGCAGCCCTCGCGGTTGCTAGGTCAACCCCCGTGTACTGCAGCGACTTCTGTAGCACCTGATCCCATCCGGCCTTGGTACTGGCAACTTTGTTCACCTGTGAGATGGACTTCTGGAATGCCAGGACTACTGCCGGATTAGCTGCGGCGTATGCGGCAGTGGTGACCCACATTCCCACTGCATTTTCGAGGTCGAAGAACTGAATTCCGGGTGACCCAAGATTCGTCATGCCGGCCGCTACGCACGCCGAGGTGAATGGCTCAACCGTGAATGCTGCTTGAGTGGTTCCACTTACCACACCAGGAACAGCCTGCGGGAAGGGCAAAGTGACCCAGTTAATTGACTTAGGGTCACCTTTGGCATTCTTCACAGCCTGAGCAATTGTTACTTCGCCCTGTGCCGATCGTGCCGGTACCGAAATAGTCTTGCCGGCCAGATCCTTCCAAGACTTGATCCCGGAATTTGGGTTCACGCAGACACCAGTGTCATCAAGCTTGGCAGCTAGCGCTGCATTCTTCTTTGCTTTGGCAACGTCTGTTGGCTTGTAGCCGTCTGCCGGTGCCACTACCTTCAGCGCCATGCCGGCGTTGGCGTATGCATTGACGATTGGGATTGATGGTGCGTACACGAACTGGACCGCGCCTGCAGCTAAGCCAGCCAATGACGGTGGTGGTGC
>CAMDKJ010000102.1 GCA_945900705.1 Bifidobacterium breve
CACTGCACCATTCGCGTCATCAAGAAACTAGGCCGCGCTGCGGTGGATTCCAATGAGCTGTTCATGGATAACCTTGAGGCGCAAGACTCCGACATCGTCGGTGAGATTGGCAAAGGTTTCTACCATCTGATTACCGGATTGAATCCAGAGCGCATCGTGCTCGCCATGGAGGCGGTCGGAATAGGCCTTGCTGCACTCCGACTAGCCACCGACTACGCGCGCGAGCGAGTTGTCTTCAATAATCCAATAGGTAGCTACCAAGCCGTGGCCCACCCACTCGCCGACAGTTGGGCTCGCCTTCAGGGCGCTGAACTCATGGCCATGCGGGCCGCCGATTTATTTGATCAGGGTAAGCACTGTGGCGCTGAGGCCAATGCCGCAAAATACTTGGCCGCCGATGCCGGCTTCCAGGCCTGCGACGCTGCACTACAAACCCATGGTGGTTTCGGATACGCCAGGGAGTACCACATTGAGCGTCTGTGGCGCGAGGCCCGCCTTTTCCGATTGGCCCCCGTCTCGCAGGAAATGGTTCTGAACTATTTAAGTGAGCGAGTCCTTGGCCTGCCCAAGTCCTACTGAAGCAAGCCCTACTAAAGCAAGTCCTAATGAAAGCGGTGCAGGCGATGTTGATGCTATTGGCAGTTGTGTCTTCGGTACACGAGAACAGCTGGTTGGATAGGCTCCGCGCTAGCGGATTGACCGCTCACCTATCCCAGAAAGATCTCTGAAATGCCAGCGACGCCAACCACCAAGAAGGGTCTCGAGACCCAAAGCGCCATTCTTGAGGCGGCGCGAAAGGTTTTTGCACGTGACGGCTACGTCGAGGCGCGAATGATCGACATTGCAACCGAGGCCGGGCTATCGACCGGCGGCCTCTACCGCTACTTCGATAACAAGACGGAAGTTTTTGCGGCTCTCATCGCCGATATTCATGAGGAGTTTTATACGCAGAGCGGTCACACTAGACCGATTCTGCAGACGGACCCACTCGCGGCTCTCACCGAAGCTAATCGCGGTTATATGGAGTACTACTACAAGCACCGAAACGTCATGCGGGTTTTTATCGAAGCCGCTGCGATCGACGAGCGCTTCCGTGTGATCCTCCGTAATATGCGTGACCGCCACGTGAAGCGTTTCGCGGCTGCCTACCGAGCCACCGGTGGCCAAGACATGGTCCGAGGTGTTTCGGTTGAGGTCGCTGCGGAAGCAATGGCTTGCATGGTTGAACAGTGTTGCTATGTCTGGTTCGCCCAGGAAGCAGACTGCAACAATCCGGTTTCGATGGCGGAGGCGATCACAGTCACTAGTGAGGCTTGGTACGCGACAATGTTCGCGGGTCTAAAGCCCTAAGTCGGTAAATCGTCCGGTGCCAGAGATCGCCGCAACCCCGCTGTCATCACTCGCGGAAAAATAGAAGTCGTCAGCTGATTTCCAAGCTTCGACATTTACTGTTGCGCCGGGGTAAACCGGGGCGCTCAGGCGCGCGGTTAGTTGTTGGAGCGAAGTCGGATCGATTCCAGACCTACGGGCAATCTCCAGGATCGAACTACCCAGTGTGCACAAACCGTGCATGATCGGCCGCACAAACCCTGAGGCGATCGCTGCGCCGGGGTCAATATGCACAGGGTGACGATCACCGGTGAGCCGGTACAACGCGGGCTGGTCAACGGAAGTCTCGAATGACCCTAAAACATCTGCCGGACCTTCCGGAAAAGTGCCCGCAGCCCGCTGCCCGCGCTCGCCACCAAAATTTCCAGCACCGGGGATAAAGATCGTGTACATCGCTTCGAAGACTTCCGAACTGACATTTACTTCAACCAAAGCCGCTGATCCCTTGTCCCAGACCGAGCCGATACTTGCCGTGGTCTCCATCTTGCCATTCGCGGGAACATCGCCTCGCATTCGAAGTTCTTGGCCCACGTGCAAAGTCAAGGCAGGGTCGTAAGCTCCAAGGGCACCCGCCGCCCACACGGCCCACAAGCCAAGGGTCAGACAGAAAGTGGGGAGGACACGTAATTGTTTTTCATAAACGAGATCTAATTCAGTAGCTCCCGCACCGATGGCTAGCGCATAGAGCATGACATCGCGTTCGTCATAACTGCATAGCTGTGTGCCGAGCTCAACCCCACCTAAATCCTTAACTTGCAGATCCGAAGTAGATTTCAACGCCCGAGTCTTTCCTGCAAGTCGGCGACCGCTTGTATCCGTGCCTCTGATCTAAGGAGTGCGCGGCGGACAAACTCAAAGTCCATTAAATCAACTTTGGACGTACTCAGTTCTCTGAGCAGGCTCTTAGTCGCAGACACTGCCGCTGGCACGTTCTCCTCCGCCAACTTCGCCAAACTCAATGCACGATCCAGGGTGCTGGAGGGTTCCACCACTTGGGATGCAATTCGCGCTTGGCCCGCGGCCTCACCCGATATGCGCTCACCCAGAACTAAAAGACGAGTTGCTGTTTCCAAGCCAACATTCGAAAGAATGTTCGCAATACCGTCAGGTCGGTAAAGAATTCCGAGTCTAGTCACGGGCATGCTGAAGTACGAAGTACGTGACACCACACGGACATCACATGACAATGCGACTTCAACCGCCGCACCGACGCAGGCACCTTCTATTGCCGCAATCACCGGTATTTGCAACCCGGTAATAGTCGTTACCAAGTCGGCGATTAAGCCGTCAATCTCGATATCTTTATCGCCGTTGCCGATCGCGCCAAGATCGGCGCCCGCACTGAAAATCTCGGTTCCCCCGGTCAGTACGACTGCCGTCGCCCCGCTTGCAGATTCCGAATTAAGTAGCTCGCCAAGCTCAGCGAACATCTCCGGAGTCAACGCGTTCTTCTTGGCCGGACGGTCTATCCGGATGGTCGAACTACCCCCAACGCGTTCAACGGCAAAATTCGCTACCACTTCAGCTCGCACTGGTGGATTTATGTTGATCCCATCGCTTAGCCATCTGCGTCGCCGGGAATGCGATTGATTCTTCGATCTCTTCGCAGACATCCAGCACAATGTCTTCGCGGTGGTGCGCCCCGACCACCTGAAGGCCAACAGGCATCCCGTCGGCCAAACCAACCGGCACAGATGCGGCCGGTGATCCGGAGACATTGAATGGAGCGGTGAATGGAAACGGGCCCCACAGTGGATGGATTTTCTTTCCATCGATCTCGGTGGGGCGGGTGCCCAGCGGGAAGGCGCTCGTGGCCGTCGTGGGAGTCACGATTACGTCATAGTCGGCGAAAAGCCCAGCCACGCGTCCTCCAATCTCCTTTTTCAGTTTAAGTGCTGCAGTGATTTCCTCTTCGGTTATCGCTGCTCCCGCCTCAATGCTCTTGCGGACGAATGAAGTCAATTGGTCCTTGTCCTCATCTAACAGGTGTCGACGATACCGCCATTCGTCTGCGAGCACGAGGGGGCCGAATGCCTCGGTCCAGCCTTCCAGCGGAAGGGACACTTCTTCAACAATATGTCCATGGGATTCAAGGAGTCTGACGGCTGCCGCGGTGACTAGGCGCACCCCCGGATCAATTGCATGATTTCCGGGGGATGGACACCAGGCAATGCGTCGGGTCACTTGACCGGACGTGCGGGTGAACCTCCTGGAAAGCAAAACCTCCAACAGGATGCGGGCATCGGCCACGGTCCGAGTGATGGGCCCAGAGCCGACGAATTCGGTCATCGCCTGGAATGAGGCTTCGGCCGGAGCCCTCTCGAAGGTGGGCTTGAGTCCGAAGAGTCCGCACAACGCCGCTGGAATCCTGATGGATCCGCCACCGTCGGAGCCAAGTGCAGCACTGGCTAGACCGGCTCCCACACTTGATGCCGCGCCACCACTTGATCCACCAGAGGTCCTGGATGGGTCCCATGGGTTACCGCAGTCCGGTCCCAACCGGTTGTCGGTAGTTGCTGACTGGCCAAACTCAGCAGTGTTGCTCTTGCCCAAGAAAACCGAACCGGCCGCCCTTAGTAAAGCTACCTGCATTGAATCTGTTTCAGCTACCTCTTGTCCGTAGGCCAGCGAACCGAGTGTGGTGGTCTCGCCAACAATGTCGAAAAGGTCCTTTATCGAAAGCGGTACTCCTAAAAGCGGTGCAAACTGCTCGTCCGATTTGAGATATTGCTCTTCGGCAAATTTTGCCTGCTCGAGCGCCTGCTCAGCAGTCACGCTCAGGTAACTATGTAATACACCATCAAGTGTTGCAATTCTCTCCAGCGTTGTATTCGTAACTTCAACAGGTGAAAGTTCCTTGGCGGCAAAAGCGTTGGTGAGGTCCTTTATGGGCCAGAACACCGGGTCGGAATTAAGCATGCGGAAGAACACCACCACTAATTCCGTAGACTTCGCCGGTTATATAACCCGCCTTTTCGCTCATCAGGAATGCGGTGAGTGCTCCGACGTCTTCTGGGCGTCCGACTCTGCCGACTCGTGAACGACGCTCTGCATATCCGTCAAAAAACTCCTGCGGGTAAACCTTGGTAAGAAAGTCATTGAAGATTAGCCCGGGTGCAATCGCGTTCACTCTGATCCCGTGTTCACCAACTTCAGCGGCCGCTACACGTGTCAGAGCGGTGACTCCGGCTTTGGCGGCGGAATATGCCGCACCGTGCTCGGTCGACGTCTCCCATGCTGCAATTGATGAAATATTTACTACGCTCCCGCCCCCTCGTTTGATCATCACGGGCAATATCTGGCGCATGCAGTTGAAAGTCCCGGTTAGGTCGACGTCCAAAGTGCGCTGCCAGGTCTCGCGACTCATCTCAATGAGCGGCTCGAGTTTGTTCCAACCCGCGCTGTTAACCAGCCCATCGATTCCGCCGCGCCACTCGATGGCCTGATCAATCGCGCGGCCCACCGCGTCGTAATCGGTGACATCAAGGTGGATACCCAAAAATTCGCGGTCGAATTGCGCGGATAGGTCTTTGGCTAGCTCGCCCACTCGGCGCTGATGGGCATCGGTGATAACGACATCCCAGCCGTCACCTGCAAGTTCCCGAACTATCGCCGAGCCGATGCCGGCGCCGGCGCCGGCGGTTACAAAAGCGACTCGCCGGGCGGACGGATCCAATGCTGATACCCCGTTACCCACGATCAATCCTCCATCTCGCCACCGGAGCGCTAGCGGGCTGGTGGTCGGGTTTTCATAGCATAAACGATAGCGATGTCACTTTACTGCCAAAGCGGCTAAATTGGCAACTATCCCTCTAACCCACTGACAGGGGTCGCCTTCCCCCGCATACTTCCACCAATTAGGTTCCCCTAGCCAGACCAACGAAGAGTTGAGGCCACCTTGTCAAAGCGCCCAGCCCCAGCCACTGGCCTTGCCCACCTTGCCGGGTCGGTGGCGGCCGGGTCAATCACCGCGACGCAATTGGTGACCCTGAGTCTGCAGCGCATTGCAAAGGACAACGCGGCATTGAACGCGGTGATCGCCTTGGACGCCACCGGTGCCTTCGCGCAAGCCAAAATAATTGATGAGTTGGTGGCCAGTGGTGCGCCGGTAGGCCCACTTGCTGGGCTTCCTTTCCTTGTTAAAGATCTCGAGGATGCCGCCGGCATGGCGACCACCAAGGGCTCGCTGACACTGGCCGATGCAGCGCTCGCCAGTTCTGATGGCTTGATCACTACACGCCTAAAGAAGGCCGGTGCGATAGCAGTAGGCAAAACTAACTTGCCGGAATTCGCGGTCGAAGGTTTCACCGCGAACAAGTTGTTCGGAACGACTCGAAATCCTTGGGCCCCTGACTGGAGCCCGGGCGGGTCAAGTGGTGGCTCTGCCGCGGCACTGGCCGCCGGACTTGCACCGATCGCGACGGCCACCGATGGCGGTGGATCCATTCGAATCCCCGCGGCTTTTTGTGGTCTGGTCGGCATTAAGCCGACCCAGGGCCTGGTGGGTCGTCACCCCATTCCGGATTGGATAGATCTGTCCACCGACGGCCCGATCGCCAATTGCGTTGCCGACTTGCGATTACTGCTCTCGGTGATGGCTGGGCCAACTGCGGGTGATCCAAACTCATTCGAGATGAAGCACTCCGATTATCCGAGTTCACCATCGCAGCTGATCACCATCACGCGTACCTCTGACTACGGTCCGCTACCGGTCGAGGTGGCCGAGGCATTTGCATCGGCGTCGATGGACTTCGCAAAACTTGTCGGGGTAAAACCACAATCACTCGCCCCCAACGAACTTTTTGAATCGGGCAGCCCCGACGAAGACTGGTTCGTAATTGCTGCCGCCGAACATGTGTCTTC
>CAMDKJ010000103.1 GCA_945900705.1 Bifidobacterium breve
CCCACCGCCAGCCAGTACGTCGACAGATTCTTGGACCTCAAGGGCATTGCCCACCATCAGACCCAAAGGTACGTCCATCGCCGTGATCAAAGCCTTGGTGCACACTCCTGAGTCATTACCGATCCGAACCATGGTTTCGGCCAACTTGCGGGCTTGCAGCGGGTCGGACATGAAAGCTCCCGACCCAGTTTTAACATCAAGTACCAGGCCGCTCGCACCCTCGGCGATTTTCTTGCTCATGATGCTAGAGGCAATCAATGGAATCGACTCCACTGTCGCCGTTACATCACGTAAGGCGTAGAGCTTCTTATCGGCTGGTGCCAGCCCCGGCCCCGCGGCGCAGATAACACCGCCTACCGCCTGCAGCACATTGAACATCTCCTCGGCCGTGAGCTCCGCACGCCAGCCTTTGATCGACTCAAGTTTGTCGAGGGTGCCACCGGTGTGACCAAGGCCTCGCCCGCTCAATTGCGGTACAGCAGCACCACATGCCGCCACCACCGGTACCAACGGGAGAGTAATTTTGTCGCCCACCCCACCGGTGGAATGCTTATCGACGGTAGGGCGATCAAGGGCTTCGAAATCCATGCGCTCACCGCTACGAATCATCGCATCGGTCCAGCGCACAATTTCACGATCGTCCATACCATTTAGGAAGATCGACATGGCCAAAGCAGCCATTTGCTCCTCTGCAACTACCCCTCGAACATAGGCGTCAATTACCCAATCGATTTGCTCGGGTGTGAGCACACCCTTGTCGCGCTTGGTACGAATCACATCAACTACCGCAAACCGCTCAACCATGGCGCAACTTTCCCTCTGCTCGGTCGATAAGGTCTTGGGGTCCAAATGCCTGAGGCGAGATCTCACTCATCGGTAACACCCCAAGGGGCGTGCTCGTAATGTAGTCGGCGGTTAGTTCTCCCACAACAACCGGCGGCCTCGGGGTTCCTTGGTCGAGTCGGGGCTGGCTGCCCCACTGGGCTGACCACACGTCGCATTCTGGGACCGTAGGAGGATAGCCTCGTCTCATGCGTGCCGTTGAGTGGAACAAATCTGAGGGATACCTGCTGCTGATCGACCAGACCTTGCTGCCCGATAAGCATGTCGTGGTGTCCTGTTCCACGGTTGATCAGGTGGTCGATGCCATCCAACGCCTTGTGGTTCGGGGAGCCCCGGCGCTGGGCGCGGTCGGTGCATACGGCGTAGCGGTTGCCATGATTCAGGCCCAGCGGGCCGGTTGGTCTGCGGACCAGTTGGTGGAGCAGGTACGACGGGTGCGTGATGCTCGTCCCACAGCGGTAAATCTCGCGTGGGGGGCGGATCGCGTGACCCCATTTATCAGCCAGGGAGTCGACGCGGTGCTCGCAGAAGCAGCTGCCGTCATGGTGGAAGACGAGGACGCAAACCGAGAACTTTCACGTTTGGGTGCCGACTGGATTCTCGCTCGAACCGGTCGCTCTAAGGTCCGAGTCCTGACCCACTGCAATACGGGATTCCTGGCCACCACGGCCTGGGGTACCGCGCTCGGCATCGTGCGCGAACTCCATCTACGCGATGCGCTGGAACTCGTCTACGTAAACGAGACCCGCCCATTACTACAAGGTTCTCGACTGACGGCGTGGGAACTTCGGGAAGAGGGCATCGACTATCTCGTCCAGGTAGATGGCGCCGCCGCCAGCACGATCCTGCGCGGTCTGGTCGACGTGGCAATCATTGGCGCGGACCGAATAGCGCGCAATGGCGATACAGCGAACAAGATTGGCTCCGTGGGTGTCGCATTGGCTTGTGCGGACGCGGGGATTCCGTTCGTGGTGGCCGCTCCATCAACGACGGTCGACCTCGCAACTTCCACAGGAGAAGAGATTAACATTGAACTGCGCGATGGCGCGGAAGTCACCGCCTTAGGCGGTGTTCGCATTGCGCCTCACGGCGCTAAAGGATTCAACCCAGCATTCGACGTAACGCCAGCACGTCTCATCTCAGCAATCGTGACGGAGCAAGGCGTTGTCGAGCCTTCAAAAATGCCGTCGGTGGACAATCTCGTCAAGGAAAAGACGGTATGAGCGATCCGCTACGCCAACTTGTCGAGCGCTCCAATCGCATCGGCGAGGATCCGTCCTTGGTCGTGTACGGAGGAGGTAACACTTCTGCCAAAGGCACTTTTGTTGACCACCTCGGTCGACAACAGGAGGTCATGTGGGTCAAAGGGTCTGGGGCAGACATGCGCGCTTCGATCGAATCCGACTACCCGGGACTGCGGCTGGGTGAGCTGACTGCACTCCGCGACCGCGGTGCGCTGAGCGATGAGGAGATGACCGACCTCGTCGCGCGCGCACTACTCGATCCTTCATCGCGGCGGCCATCTATTGAGACGCTATTGCACGCGTTCCTCCCCTTCACGCACATTGATCATGTGCACGCCGATGCGATCTGTTCGCTGACCAACCATGCTGAGGGACGCAGGGTCACGGCCGAAGCTCTAGGTGACGGATTCGCGTACGTGGAGTGGATGCGCCCAGGTTTCGAGTTGAGCAAGATCGTCGGTGACCTCTCGCATTACGACGGCGTGGTTCTTGCGCACCATGGGCTTATCACGTGGGCCGACTCCTCCGACGCTTGTTATCAACGAACAATGGCTGTCGTGGCTCAGGCGCGGGATTTTATTGCCCAGCACGCGATCGCCGCCGGACCGTTGCCCCGACACGATGACATCCCAGACGACGAACTGCAGCGGTTGTTGCTGCGCCTGCGCGGTGCAGTTGGCGCAACGGGGCATCGCATCTTGCGCATAGACGACCGACTCCGCGCGGTCGCGGACCATCCACAGGTTGAGCGGATTGTCGCAGGTGGAGTCGCCAGCGCAGATCACATGCTGCGCATCAAGCCACGCTCACTTGTGGTGAAATCGATCGATCAAGTTGGATCAGCAGTTGGGCAGTACCGAGACGAGTACACCGCCTACGTGGATTGCCGCCGCGAGTTACTTCCTGAGGGCTCCGAACCTCACGATGCGATGCCGCGGGTGATGTTGGTCCCTGGGTTGGGTGCGATTACGACCGGAGCCTGCGAACAGGAGGCCGCTGTTGCGGCGGACATCGCGGTGCACACACACGAAGTAGCGCGAACGGTGCTAGACGCCTTCGGGGCACCTGAGCCGTTGAGTGATCTTGAGACTTTCCGTTTCGATTACTGGCCGATGGAGTTGTACAAGCTCACTTTGAAACCGCAACCCGCGCAATTCGCCGGACGGATCGTGATCGTAACCGGCGCCGCCTCGGGTATTGGTCGAGGTATCGCGTTAGCACTTGGCGCCAGCGGTTGCTCCCTGGTCCTAGCCGATCGTGACGCGGCCGGCCTGGCGGAGGTCGCGTCTTCGTTGAGTGCAGCTGGCGCAGCTGACCCGGTGCTTGTTACCGGAGATCAATCGGATTCTTCGGTCACCTCGTCCACTGTTCGCCGTGCAGTTCGCCACTTCGGTGGCTTAGATGGGGTGGTCTTCAGCGCCGGGATAGGGGTGAGCGGAACTCTGACCGAGTTGACGGACGATCAGTGGGACACGGCATTGCGGGTAAACCTAACCAGCGCTTTCGCACTCACGCGCGAGGCGATGCGGGCAATTCAGGACCAAGGCCTCGGCGGGTCGCTGGTGTACGTGGCGAGCAAGAACGCATTCGGACCTGGCGCGGGTTTTGGAGCGTACTCGGTATCTAAGGCGGGGCTGATTCAACTTATGCGTATTGCCGCACTCGAGGGTGGCAAGCACCAAATCAGAGCCAACGCCATCAACCCCGATGCGGTTTTCGATAACTCCAAACTCTGGGAAGGTGGCCTGCGCGAGGAGCGTGCGGCAGCACACGGCATCGCGCCGGAGAAACTAGAGGAGTTCTATGCCTCGCGGAATCTGCTCGGCCGCCACGTGACCACGGTAGATGTCGCGCAGGCCGCGGTTTTCCTGTTGTCAGATAACTCGTCGCGGACAACCGGTTCGGTACTGACGGTAGATGGCGGGGTTGCTGGGGCCTTCCCGCGCTAGGTCTGGTGACTACTTCACGATTTTGGCCGCGCGACCCATTCCCATCACGGTAGTGAGTCGGCGTCACAAGTCAGCAAACCACTTGGATCACTAGGTCCCCAAACGTACTCACGTTGGACTCTTGTGAAACGGTCGCCTGGCTCTCCCCCGCTCGAAGAATGCCGACTGTTTGCCAGCCTGCTTCGCTAGCCGCATCAAGTTCGGCTTGCACATCGGACAGGAAAAGCAGGTCTCGGGCCGGAATTTCCAAAAGCTCTGCAATGTGTTCATAGGAGAGAGCTTCACCCTTAGGGCCGGCTGTCGTGATGTCGAAGTTGGCATCGATCAACGAGTTTAGATCTCCTTGGTCAGCATTGGCGAAGAGCGCCCGTTGCGCGGTAACCGAGCCAGATGAGTAGACGGCGAGAAGTAGGCCGGCTGCGCGCCAGGTTCTAAGAGCGGGGGGCACATCATCGAAAATGTGCGAGGTGAGCTCACCCCGCGCATAGCCCTGCTCCCAGATAAGTCCCTGCAGTGTCTTCAGGGGCGCGGCCTTGACATCTGCATCTATCCACTCCTCCAACCCGGTCGCTACCGCGTCAAGATCTACCCGGTCAACTCCCAGCAGGCTCGCAACCGCGTCGATGGCGGCGGCTGTCGCCGGTTGCGCCTGATGATCAATAAGCCAGGCACGCATATGCGACCGGGCATACGGGAACAGCACGTCATACACGTGACGGGCCGCGCTGGTCGTGCCCTCAATGTCCATGACGACCGCGCGGCAGGAGATCTCGACCATTGGCCTATCCAAGCGCACTCCTGTGGGGACCGATTGCTGCCCGGTCACCGGAGGCTAAGGTCGGGGACATGAGTGGGGAGAATGGTCATTCGGCGCGGCTCGCCGCCACCGCGCGTCAGCTTTACGACAGCGGGTGGATGCGTGGGACCTCTGGGAATGTCTCGGTAATCGCCCAGGAAGACCCACGGCAGCTGCTAGTGAGCGCAAGCGGAATCGCCAAGCACGCGACCTCGCCCGAGCATGCGGTGCTGACGGATGCTCACGGAGTTGCCCTGGCGGGCCAGGCTCACCACCCCAGTGCAGAGGCCAAAGTCCACGCAAAGATCATCGACATCGCGCAGGCACACGCTGTGGTGCACGTACATACGCTGCCCTCGGTATTGGCCGCCGCCCGCTGGCCCGGCGGGGTTGAAATCGCCGACAATGAATTGCTCAAGGGACTTGGGTGTGCTGCTGAGGGCGAGCGGTACCAGGTGCCGGTGGTGGCGAACAGCCAGGACATGGATGATTTGAGCAATCGCATCGCTCGGGCCCTGAACCCAAAAGTGCCGATCGTCTTGGTGGCCGATCATGGAATGTACGTCTGGGGCACGTCCCTTGAGGATGCGGCGAATCGCACGGAATGTGCTGACTGGCTGCTTCAGCACGCACTCCTGCGTGAGCTTGTGCTCGACCGCTAGTTTTTTCATCAACGCGAAAGGAAGTCCAGATGAGCCTGCTGACCGTGTGGTCTGACACCGACCCTATGACACACCTGATTCAGACCGCTGACGCCGAGGTGATCGCCCGTGAACTAGGTGGCGTGGGTGTTTCCTACGCGCTCTTGGACATACGAGATGACGTGCCCCTCGATGGCAGCCAGGAGGATGTGCTCACCGCCTACCGCGAACTTGTTGAGCAACTCGTGTCCGAGCACGGCTACACGCTAATCGATGTGGCCCAACTGCACCTGTCTGCGGACAGCTCTCAATCCCAGAAGGAGACCGCGGCTGGCGCCCGGTTGAAGTTCCTTCGTGAGCATACGCACGACGAAGAGGAGATCCGGTTCTTCTCGCACGGCAGCGGGGTTTTCTACCTGCACATTGGCGACCGAGTTCTGGCAATGCTATGCACTGCAGGTGATCTCCTCAGCGTCCCCGCTCTGACCACCCACTGGTTCGACATGGGAACGAAGCCGGACTTCACCGCGATTCGCTTCTTCCACGCCGATGACGGCTGGGTCGGTACCTTCACCGGTAGTGACATTGCCACGCTATTCCCAACGCACGATGAGTTGGCAGCGGCGGCGGCGCGTGCCTGACATTGACGAGCCTAGGTGGGAGCAACTAAGGCAGGCCGCACGTGCCGCTCGTGAGTTGGCTTATGCCCCTTACTC
>CAMDKJ010000104.1 GCA_945900705.1 Bifidobacterium breve
AACCTACGCGGTGGCGAGATCACCGACGTGCGCCGCCGCCTCGATGCTGTTAGTCAGACCGGTGGCTCACTGCCGATCCCGAAGGGGCCGATGCCGACGAGTACCCGATCGGCGCGCCGCCCTCGCTAAATAGCGACTCCGCGCCCGCGCGTTCGAATAACAACACTTCCAACGGCACGATCTTGCAGGCCACGGCCAGTTGAGTCATAAATCAAAGCTGGGATCACGCAGCAGACGAGCACCGTCCGAAGGGCGATACGCCACAGCGATAGCCGCCCCCCACCCAATCGAATTACTGAAATGCCCATGATGCGTTGGCCAAATGAGGCCGACATCAACCAAGTGAACAAGATCACCTCAGCTGCGAAGAGCAAAAGCACGGTGATCGACCCTTCGGCGGAGCCATAGGCCACCTGGCCGAAGAACACTCGGGACAAGAGGATGCAGGCGAGCCAATCCAGGCAAATTGCCGCCACCCGGCGACCGAGCCCAGCTGGCTCCTCCGGCTTTGTCTTTGGGTCTGGTGTGGCTGAAGTCACTCCCCCACGTTACCGGGAGACGAAATTGATGCAATTTTTTAACACGACCGAAACAGTAGGGATACACCCATGACATGGCCTTTGCCTACGGTTTCGGGTATCCGGAGGCATCAGCCACCGTGCGAGGCGAGAACCCCGTGGGATAAACCCACAGGGCAAATGCGTGGAAAAGTCAGGGAGGATTTCGTGTTCAAGAATTCAACTGAGGTACTGAGTTACATCAAGGGCGAAGGCGTGAAGTTCGTCGACGTGCGGTTTATTGATCTGCCCGGCGTGATGCAGCACTTCAATATGCCCGTGGAGTCATTTGACCAGTCGGTATTCGACGACGGTCTAATGTTTGACGGATCATCCATCCGCGGTTTCCAGGCTATCCATGAATCAGACATGAAGCTGATCCCGGATCCTTCAACCGCTTTCATCGACCCGTTCCGCAATGCCAAGACACTGGTCATGAATTTCTCGATCCTTGACCCATTCACCGACGAGCGCTACAGCCGTGACCCACGCAACGTGGCAGCAAATGCAGAGTCCTACCTGGCCTCAACAGGTATTGCCGACACTGTCTATTTCGGCGCTGAAGCTGAGTTCTACGTCTTTGACGACGTTAGATTTGAAACCAATCAGCATGAGTCGTATTACCACATCGACTCGGTCGAAGGCGCTTGGAATACCGGACGCGTCGAAGAGGGCGGCAACCGCGGCTACAAGACCCGCTACAAGGGCGGCTACTTCCCCGTCCCGCCGGTTGACCACTTCGCTGACATCCGCGACGACATGGTTGAGAAACTAATTCAGGTCGGTCTCCACGTCGAGCGTTCACACCACGAGGTTGGTACCGCCGGTCAAGGTGAAATCAACTACCGGTTCAATTCACTGCAAAAAGCTGCCGACGAGCTCATGCTCTTCAAGTACATCATCAAAAATGTCGCCTGGGCACACGGCAAGACCGCGACTTTCATGCCCAAGCCACTCTTCGGTGATAACGGCTCGGGGATGCACTGCCACCAGTCACTGTGGAAGAACGGTGAGCCACTGTTCTATGACGAGCGCGGCTACGGCGGTCTTTCGGATATCGCGCGCTGGTACATCGGTGGTCTCCTGCACCATGCGCCATCGTTGCTGGCGTTCACCAACCCGACCGTGAACTCCTACCACCGCTTGGTACCCGGCTACGAAGCCCCGGTTAACCTCGTTTACTCCGCTCGCAACCGCTCGGCCTGCATCCGGATCCCAGTGACCGGCAACTCCCCGAAGGCCAAGCGCATTGAGTTCCGGGTGCCTGATCCATCAAGTAACCCTTACTTGGCCTTCTCTGCCCAAATGATGGCAGGCCTTGATGGCATCAAGAACAAGATCGAGCCGCACGCCCCGGTCGACAAGGATCTCTATGAGTTGCCGCCGGACGAAATGGCCAGCATCCCCCAGGTACCTGGCTCCCTACCGGCGGTTCTGGAAGCCCTAGAAGCCGATAACGAGTACCTACAGGCCGGCGGGGTCTTCCCGAGCGACTTGATCGAAACTTGGATAGATTACAAGCGCACTAAAGAAATCGATCCAATTCGTATGCGGCCACATCCGCATGAATTCGAGCTCTACTACGACATCTGATCGCACAGGATCCCTTTCGCGTCGATTCGCCTCGCGTGCAAGGGGGGAGGGGCGGGTCACTTCGGTGGCCCGCCCCGCTTTTCTCAGTGCGCCTAAGTTTCCTTAAGGAAGCTCGGATGCAAAGCACCTACCCCAAGAGCCCGCTCGGCCTGAGACATGGCGGTGATGAGGGTAGATTCTTGATCTCTTTTTGCGACAAACCCAAGCCCCACAGGCAGTCCTGAAACTAATCCCATTGGTATTGTTCCAATTGGTGTACCTGCGATTGCTGGCGCTTGCGTTATCCAACTTGCAGATTCGTGTTCATCACCATTCAAAAGTGAACTTTCCCAAGCTGGGCCATAAGTACAGCCAATTAATATATCGACGTCTTCGAAGCCGCGGGCGAGAGTCCGTTCAGCCCAACTCAAATTTCTATTTCGCGATATGAGATATTCAGTTTTCCTAGTTTCAAATTCGAGTGCCTTTTCAAAGAGTTCTTGCCCAAAATAGTGAAGCTCGGCCGTAGAGTTCAGGCGGTTGAACATTACGATTTCTTTTAGTGTTGAAACCCGCGCACCTGGCCTATTCGCCAAGTATCTTTGAATCCCCTCACCAAGTTCAAAAAGTAAGACCATCAACTCATCGTCGTTTTCAACAGCTTCTGGTGGTGTCAACTCTACGTCTGCTAATTTGAAACCAGTTCTCTCGAGTCGTTCCAGGGATTCTTCAAAAAGCGAATTAACATCGGAATTCGTTGTCATCCATTGGCGAACTACGCCGACCCGCAAGTTGTCATCCGCATTTGCTGCCACAACGTACTTTGTGCTCGCAGTCAATACATCGAGCAATAGTGAAGCTTGCAACACAGTTTGCGCCATGGGCCCGGGTGAATCCTGACTGGCGCTAATGGGGATCATCCCATCACGCGGGATACTCCCAACAGTAGGTTTAATACCGATGCATCCGTTCAACGATGCCGGGCAAACTATGGATCCATCCGTTTCCGAACCAATTGCCCACTGAGTTAAGCCTGCTGCAACTGCTGCCCCAGAGCCCGATGATGAGCCGCCCGCACTTTGCCCATGTTTCCAAGGATTTGCGGTTAAACCGCCAACGGCTGACCATCCACTTGTAGCTTTACTGGATCGGATATTTGCCCACTCTGATAAATTCGTTGCCCCAATGATAATCGCCCCTGCTTCACGTAACCTTCGGGCGATGGTTGAATCTTGTAATACAGGAGTATTCACCAGCGCTAAAGATCCAGCAGTCGCTGGTAAACCTCGAGCCTCGATGTTGTCCTTGATTAGGATCGGCAGGCCTCGAAGCGGAAGATCCAAGGCACCCTGGTCGAAACGAAAAGCCTGCTCCAATGCATCATCAGCGAGGGCAAGCACAGAGTTGAGTGTGTAGCCCCCTTTGTCTAGGAGGATGTGCAGGAACTTCGGCTATGGATGGAGCTAAACCCGAACGACCCACTGAATCGGTGCTGCCCTTACACCGGGGAGCAGATCAGTATCAGTCGTTTGTTCTCAAGGGAAGTCGAGATCGAGCACATTCTGCCGTTCTCCCGAACCCTTGATGACTCTCTAAACAACAAGACGGTGGCGATGGTGCGCGCAAACCGCGATAAGGGCGACCGGACCCCGTACGAGGCGTTCGGACACTCACCTAATGGCTATGACTACGCGGGGATACTCGAGCGTGGCCACTTCATGCCGAAAGGCAAGGGATACCGCTTCGCACCCGACGGCTACGCGCATTGGCTCCGAAGCGACCAGGACTTCCTTGCTCGCGCCCTCAACGACACTGCGCACATCTCAAGGATCGCGAAGGAATACCTGCAACTCATCTGCCCCGGTGAGGTGTGGGTGGTACCCGGTCGACTCACCGGACAACTGCGCCGGAAGTGGGAGCTCAACAACATTCTGCACGACAGTGCGGAAAAGAACCGCGCCGATCACCGACACCACGCCATCGACGCGGTCATCATCGGTTTTAAGGACCGTGCCACTCTTCAACAGTTCGCCAAGGCCAGTGGCCAAGGCAAAGACCTCACCACCCAACTGAAGAGCGCCCCCCGACTTACTCCCATCAAGGACAGCAGTGCAAGGAGCACCTGCGCCGTCTCCTCGCCGCCCACGGACCGACCCGCTTCAGCCGCCACGAGACCGCCCGCCTGGCCTCAACGGTCGAGCGCTGGTGGACGGAGATCGAGGGGTTCCTCGAGCTCGGCATCACCAACGCCCGGACCGAGGGCCACAACCGCGTCATCAAGCAGATCAAACGCGTCGCATGCGGGTTCCGCAACCAGACAAACTACGAACGGCGCATAATGCTCCACAGCGCGACCCGCAGGGCCGCGTGAACCGCCAGCGGCCGAACACCCCGCTTAAGTGCGAAGAGCCCCGTAAGGGAGGGGAGGATGTCAAGTGGTAAAACACGCGCTATGGGCTGGGCGTAAGCGACAAGTGGCCCTCGGGTTGGCTGCTTTGCTTGGACTCGGCCTGCTGGCGACGACTACGTTCCCCGGGGCTTTCGGCCGGTTGGGCCCGCCCGAGTCGTTCACTCCGCTATCCCTTGGCTGCCTGGCCACCCCGCACGCCTCGATATCCGGCATTGCCACGCCCTACACCTGCGTCGACTCGGGTCTGCGTCCAGATCCAGATGGTTTCGTCTTCGCGAATTGGGGCGGGCTGAGCCCCGGCGAGGAGATCGACACTGAGGAGATGATTCGCCTATTCGGCTCCAAGTCGGTGTGCATCAACCGCCACCGTGCAACTTGCACGCCGAATAGGGCCGCCCGCAATTGGGCTGACCAGACGAATGCGGCCTTGGCGAACGGGCGGTGCGAGGGCATGAGTGTGGAGGCCGCACGAATATTCATCGAGCCGGGTGAACTACGGGCTATCGATCCGAAGGCATTGCGGGTCGCGGAGTTGACTAGGGCCGATGCGCAGGTCGTCGACAACATCAATTACTGGTGGGCCACCCAGTTGATGCCCGAGGTGGCGGCGGCGGCGATGGCCACCCGGGGGCTGCAACCGTCGCAGATCCTGCACGATGTGACCGTGGGCCTGCAAGAGGGCGCCTCATACACGATGGGCCTGTACAGCCAGCAAAGCGGCCATGCGGTAACCCCGTTCGCGGTCACCTTCCAAGAGCCGTTCTACTCGATCTGGGTGTACGACTCGAACAACCCTGGGGTACCCGGTCGGATCCAGGTGCAGACCGACCGCCAGATCTGGCTCTACTCCGAGACGCCGGCGGCCGAGCAGGCTGCTGATATCAGCGGGCGGGGCCCTGGCAGCCTGGAGTACACGCCCATGGCGGTGCGTGAGCGCACCTTCGGCGCCCCATTTGGCGAGGATTCGAGAACCGACCCGGACGCTTTTGCAATCACGGCGACGGCCGACAGCTCATCAGCGGACGTGGATCTTGTGCTGACGGCGCCAACCTGGTCGGTGGCCACCAGGCAACTTGACTACGACCAACTTGCGTCCATACCTGATGGCGTGGTGGTGCGGGTCCTGCAAACCGGCTCCGGCCACGGCACCCTTGCCTTCGTCCGCGACCCGGAACCCCTCACCGTCAGCGCCACGATAAATATCGCCAGCGTCGGTTTCCAGGTAACCGTTGACGGTCCGCAGATCCCGTGGGTGCAAATCCAAGCGTTCCCCGTGCTCGTCGCCCAGAAGCGGGCCGCCAGGGCCCCGTTCACGATGCAGGTAACCGCGGACAAGGGGATCACTATCACCGTTGCCCCCGGGGCCCAAGTGGAAGTCAGCGCCCAAGATGATGGCCGGCAACCTGAGCAGGTAACTGCATCCGGGCCCGCCACCATAGTGGCCGCCCCGAACCCCGCTACCGGCAAGATTCAGATCAGCAAGACCCAGCCGGCACCGCCAACCTGATCAGGCTAGAGCACTTTCACCGCACTTGGCGGCGTGGAGCCGCCTTCAGTGCAGAAGCCGAAGGACTCCGCGCTCACACTAGGTGCGAGCGTGCCAAGGGCCGGCACCACGGTGACCGTGTTCCCGCTTCGAGTTGAC
>CAMDKJ010000105.1 GCA_945900705.1 Bifidobacterium breve
GATCACATGAGTGTTACCGCAGCAAAGGGTTTTCGCGCCGCCGGAGTCCGCGCCGGCCTTAAGCAATCCGGTGCACCAGATGTTGCACTAGTTGTCAACGATGGTCCGTTGGTGGTTGCGGCCGGGGTTTTCACCGCCAATCGCTTCAAGGCGGCGCCCGTGCTTTGGTCAAAGCAGGTGTTAGCCGACGGTGAAATTCGTGCGGTGGTGCTGAACTCCGGTGGAGCAAATGCCTGTACCGGGTCGGCAGGCTTTGTCGACACCCACCAAACAGCGGAACGTGTTGCCGAGTTGCTTGGGTTTGGTGCTGGTGATGTCGCCGTATGCTCGACGGGGTTGATCGGTGAACGATTGCCTATGGTCAAGATCATCGATGGTATCGACAAAGCAGTTGCCGCACTTGCCACCGATGGGGGAGGTGCGGCTGCGACCGCGATCATGACCACCGACTCAGTTTCCAAGCAGGCCGAAATCAGCGTCGGTGGCTTCACTATAGGTGGCATGGCCAAAGGTGCTGGCATGATTGCACCAGCATTGGCAACGATGCTGGTAGTGATAACCACAGATGCGGTGATAACCGCTGACCAAGCAGCCACCGCGTTGAGGTCCGCAACCGGTGTTACTTTTGACCGGATTGATTCCGATGGCTGCATGTCGACCAATGACACCGTGCTGCTCCTAGCGAGTGGAGCAAGTGGGGTAACTCCAGATTTAGCCGAGTTCGCGGCTGCGCTAACCGCAGTGTGCTGGGATTTATCGGGGCAGATCATTGCTGATGCCGAGGGCGCCTCAAAAGACATCACAATCGTGGTCGACGAGGCGGTTACTGACAATGATGCGGTTGAGGTGGCTCGAGCCATTGCCCGGAGCAATCTATTGAAGTGTGCAATACACGGTGAGGACCCGAATTGGGGTCGCGTGCTTTCTGCGATTGGTACCACTGATGCGGTTTTCGAGCCAAATCAAGTCGATGTCGCCATCAATGGCATTTGGATCTGCAAGGGCGGTGAGATCGGAGCCGACCGGGATTTGGTTAATTTGAGCGGCAGGGCTGTTGAGATTCGGGTTACTTTGCACGCCGGCACCCAATCTGCCACGGTGCTTACCAATGACTTGACGGCCGACTACGTCCACGAGAATTCGGCATACGCATCATGACGATATTAATTAAGTACGGTGGCAATGCCATGACCGATGAAGCCTTGCAGGTGGCGTTTGCACAAGACATCGTTGAACTACACGCGGCTGGTTTGCGGCCCGTGGTGGTGCACGGCGGCGGCCCACAAATCAATACCATGTTGAAGAGACTTGCCATTGATAGTGAATTCATCGGCGGGTTGCGTAAAACCACCCCAGAAATCCTCAATGTGGTGCGGATGGTTTTGGTCGGGCAGGTTCAGCGCGAACTTGTTGGCTTGATAAATGTGCACGGGCCGCTGGCCGTCGGCCTTTCTGGTGAGGACGCCGGGCTCTTTACCGCGCAGCGGCGCGGTGCCATGGTGGGCGGTGAGTTGGTTGACATCGGGCTGGTCGGTGACGTAATTGAGGTGCGCGAGCAGTTGGTGACAAGGCTCCTTGATTACGGATACATTCCGGTCGTATCGACTTTGGCTCGCGGGGTTGACGGGCAAGTTTATAACGTGAATGCCGATACCGCGGCAGCTGCTCTTGCTTCGGCGCTAAATGCCAGCATGATGCTGGTTCTCACTGACGTTGCCGGGTTGTACGCAAACTGGCCAACCAGTGGCGAAGTTATTTCGAAGATAACCGCGGCGCACTTGGAAGCGCTGCTTCCTTCGCTAGAGGCTGGAATGGTGCCCAAGATGGAAGGCTGCCTGAGAGCGGTTCGCGGTGGTGTGGCGACCGCGCGGGTAATAGATGGCCGCAAGGTACATGCCGTGCGCGATGAAGTTATCGGTAATTTGGGTGGGGGTACGACGGTGGTTGCATCATGACTTGGCAGGAGCGTTGGCAAAGCGCGCTGATGGATAATTACGGCACCCCACCGGTACTTATTGCTCGGGGAGTTGGGTCGCGGGTTTGGGATGACTCCGGCAAGGATTACATTGACATGATTGCGGGCATCGCCGTCAATGCGGTCGGGCACGCGCACCCAGTAGTTGTTGAGGCCATCAGCAAGCAGCTATCCATCCTCGGCCACACGAGCAACCTAGTTGCCACTAATGGCCCCATAGACCTTGCTGAGCGGCTCATAGCGCTATTGCAGGCACCCGCCGATGCGCGCGTATTTTTCTGCAACTCTGGTACCGAGGCAAATGAGGCAGCGTTAAAGCTTGGCAGGTTGACGGGGCGCGTTCACACGGTCGTCGCGCAAGGCGGTTTCCATGGCCGCACCATGGGTGCACTCTCCTGGACCGCGCAGCCTGCCAAGCAGGATCCATTTCGGCCCCTTCCCGGTGAGGTGACCGTGGTGCCATTTGGTGATGCGGCAGCACTTGCTGCTGCGGTAACCAGTGAGAGCGCCGCGGTGGTGCTAGAACCAATCCAAGGCGAAGGTGGTGTCTTGGTTCCACCCGATGGATACCTCCGGCAGGCCCGGGAGATTTGCGATCGCCATGGGGCACTGCTGATGATTGATGAGGTGCAAACCGGTATTGGCCGCACGGGGGAGTGGTTCGCTTTTCAGCGTGAAGGCATTACTCCAGATGTCGTCATGTTGGCCAAGGGGCTCGGTGGTGGGTTCCCGATTGGCGCCTGTATCGCATATGGCGGTGCCGCCTCCTTATTTGGTCCCGGATCCCATGGCTCTACTTTCGGGGGCAATCCAATTGCCTGTGCGGCTGCGTTAGCGGTGCTTCAGGTACTAGAAGAAGGTGACCTCCTGACCCGGGCAACCGCCTTGCATGAGGTTTTATCGACCGAGTTAGTAGCTCGGGGTAGTGGGCTGGTCACCTCGGTGCGCGGCCGGGGGCTACTTATCGCTGCGGTGCTAGCGTCCGATTGCGGTGCTGACTTAGAAATGGCGGCACGGGGGCAGGGCATTTTGGTGAATTCGGTGGCGCCAAATGCAATTCGAATGGCACCGGCATTGACGATCACTGATTCCGATATTGCCGAAATGCTCACCAGGTGGGAACTAGCGACAAGTGAGGTCCGCGGATGAAGATCGTGGCTGTACCTCAGACCACACCCCAGACTATGCCCGCACGGCGTGCACGCATTACCTCGATTTTGGCTGCCGAGCCGGTTGCCTCGCAACATGCACTCGGCGAGTTACTATTAGCCGAAGGAATTAGCGTGACCCAAACCACCTTGTCGCGCGATCTTGAGGCGATAGGTGCAGTCAAGCAAAACGACGCGTCGGGGAAAGTGCGTTACGTGACCAACGTTGCTGGAGTTGAAATCGGGTCCAATCCCGACTCGGTGAGCAAAATCGTGGCCGATGTGCTCATCGGAGCTGAATCCGCCCAAAATATTGCGGTTTTACATACTCCACCGGGCGCCGCGCACTATCTTGCTGAAACCTTGGACAGGTCGGGGGCCTCGGACATAGTCGGTACGGTTGCTGGTGATGACACAGTTTTAGTCGTAATGCGCACCACCGAAGCCGCACTTGATTTATGTGCGCGTTTATTGCGCCTTGCAGAACGATCAGGTACGACAATACCAACCAGCGCCGTAGGTGGCGCCAGAAAAAGGAGAACATCGTGACGGAGCGCGTAGTACTCGCCTACAGCGGCGGCCTGGACACCTCGGTGGCAATTGGCTGGATAGCCAAGGAGACAGGCGCAGAGGTCATTGCGGTTGCCGTCGACGTTGGTCAAGGTGGCGAGGACCTTGATGTGATCCGGAAGCGGGCACTGGCCTGCGGTGCCGTTGAGGCCGAGGTCTCAGATGCCAAGGACGAGTTCGCCGATGAGTACTGCCTCCCTGCACTAAAAGCCAATGCGCTGTACATGGATAGATATCCACTGGTAAGTGCCCTTTCGCGCCCGGTAATCGTTAAACATTTAGCTAATGCAGCCAAGAAGCACGGCGCTACGATTTTGGCGCACGGTTGTACTGGCAAGGGTAATGATCAGGTTCGCTTTGAGGTCGGAATTGCCAACCTAATACCCGATATGACATGTATTGCGCCAGTGCGTGATTATGCGATGACTCGCGATAAGGCGATTGAGTTTGCTGAACTAAATAACTTGCCAATAGATCAAAATAAGAAGAACCCCTATTCGATTGATGCCAATGTTTGGGGCCGGGCGATTGAGACCGGGTTCCTCGAAGATATCTGGAATGCGCCTATCGAGGATATTTACGCGTATACCTCGGATCCAACGATCGCCCGTGAGCCTGATGAAGTTCTGATCACCTTCAAAAATGGTGGGCCGGTTGCTATCGACGGTCGTCCGGTATCCATGTTGCAGGCGATCCAGGAGTTGAATCAGCGGGCCGGTGCACAAGGTGTTGGGCGAATAGACATGGTTGAAGACCGATTAGTGGGCATCAAGAGCCGTGAGGTTTATGAGGCCCCGGGTGCGATGGCTTTGATCGCAGCACATGAGGAGCTAGCGAATGTCACCGTCGAACGTGAACTTGCGCGATTTGGCCGGGGAGTTTCACAGCGCTGGACTGAATTGGTCTACGACGGCATGTGGTTCAGCCCATTGAAACGCGCCCTCGACGTGTTCCTGGATGATCTCAACTCGACGATTTCAGGGGAGGTGCGCATGATTTTGCACGCGGGTCGGGCGGTTGTCACCGGGCGCAGGAGCGACCAGTCGCTCTATGACTTCGACTTAGCCACCTACGACACCGGCGATACCTACGACCAGACCAAGGCAAAGGGATTCATCGATATCTACGGGATGTCGAGTTCCATCGCTGCTCGCCGTGATTTACAGGGGAAGTAATTAATGACAAGTGATCAGCCGACCCGGCTTTGGGGAGGTCGGTTCAAAGGCGGGCCGGCCGATGCCATGGCGGCGTTAAGTGCTTCAGTGCACTTTGACTGGCGGCTCGCGCCCTATGACATTGAGCAGACCCGTGCCCATGCGAAAGTTCTTCAGGCGGCGGGCTTGTTAGGCGCCGATGAACTCGCCTTGGTTGACAGCGCGTTGACGGCGATTGCCGCAGCCGTTGCAAGTGGGGCGATGGTCCCGGATGCTCGGGATGAGGATGTCCATACCGCGATTGAGCGTGAGTTAATTGAGCGGCTAGGCGATCTAGGTGGCAAATTACGTGCTGGGCGCAGCCGTAATGATCAAGTCGCGACCGACTTTCGAATGTATTTACGCGACCATGCGCGATTCATTGCCGTAGCTGTCATTGATCTGATGGATGCTTTCGTCGTGCAGGCGAAGCAGCATGTTGAAACATTCTCACCCGGCTTCACGCACCTTCAGCATGCGCAACCAGTGTCTTTTGGGCACGAGTTGGCAAAGCACGTGCACGCATTGGCTCGCGATCTAGAGCGGTTAAGTGATTGGGACGCTAGGGCTGCGCGATCACCACTTGGTGCGGGGGCGTTGGCGGGTTCTAGCCTTGGGCTCGATCCTGAAGCTGTTGCTATTGCGCTTGGTTTCGATTCGGCACTTGGTAACTCGATTGACGCCGTAAGTGATCGTGATTGGGTTGCTGAGTTTCTTTTCGTAGGTGCGATGCTCGGAGTTCACCTATCGCGGATTGGCGAAGAAGTTGTTTTGATGACTTCACGTGAGTTTGGCTGGGCCAGCCTCGATGATGCGTGGTCTACCGGTTCGTCGATCATGCCGCAGAAGAAGAATCCAGATGTAGCTGAACTTGCTCGAGGTAAGTCGGGCCGACTCATCGGAAACCTCACCGGCTTGCTCGCCACTTTGAAGGGTTTGCCATTCGCCTATAACCGAGACCTTCAAGAAGATAAGGAGCCGGTCTTTGACACCGTCGAGCAGTTACTCCTCGTTTTGCCGGCGATGACCGGCATGATCTCTACTTTGACTTTCAATACCGAATTGATGGCTGGCTCTGCGCCACAAGGCTTCGCTCTGGCAACTGACATTGCTGAGTGGTTAGTTCGCCAAGGCGTGCCATTTCGCCAAGCCCATGAGATAGCGGGTGCTTGTGTTCGGGCGGCAGAGTCACGTGGAGTTGAACTCTGGGATCTTTCGCCGAGTGATTTTTCGGAAATATCCCAATACCTGACACCGGAGGTCAGCGCGGTTCTCA
>CAMDKJ010000106.1 GCA_945900705.1 Bifidobacterium breve
GTGCAGAGCGTTCAGGTCCGCCAGGAGGTTGGCCGCCGCGTCGGCGAACTGTTCCTTGATGAGACCCATAAGCAAGTCCTCAGACGCGAGCCCGCTGAAGATGGTCGCGGCGAGCGACTCGAGGTGCTGGGGAAGGCAGAACTGGGTCGTGCCCTTCCCCAGCGTGACCTCACGGACTTGACCCGCCCACTCGTAGACATCCTGGAACACGTGCCGGTGAATGGCCTGCAGATGTGCGAAGTCGAAGTCACCCGCACCCGCTCCTGTCGATCGCAGTTCGACCAAACGACCAAACGTCAGCGCACGTTCGGCGCGTTCCAGCTCTTCAGCGTCCGTGATGTTGGGGCGGTTGCGCAGAACGTTCGTCCCCGGGTAGAGGAAATCCTCGGGCCTGTCGAACCGATGAGGGCTAGGCACTCACGATACGGCGGTACTCGGCGAAGTCGATGCGGCCCGCAGCCAGCTCGCGAGCCGCGCCAATCTCAACCTCGCTGGGCGGCATCCCTTCCATGTCCATCGAGGACGCGGCCGACTGCACCACGCGCTCGCGCGCAGCGGTCAACTGCTCATACTGGTTCAGCGACATCAGCACTACCTCCGGCTTGCGGTGGGCACCGGCGAAAACAGCCTCACCGTGCACCACCTGATCGACGACCACGGCGAGCCCCTGACGCAACTCGCGCATCGTTAACACTCGCGGTACGGCCACCCCCGAAGGCTACCACGGATGTGTACACAATCAGATGGAGCTGAGGCGGCTGCTCTCCGGGAACTTTTGCGTTGAGTGACCCCGGCGATCCGTCAACGCAATGATGCAGAGTTCAATCCTCAAGACCTTGTGCCCGAAAGTAACCTTCGACCCCGATCGCAGCGGGGCGCTCATCGACCGGGATCGGCAGTACCTTCCAGGTGCGGTCGTCCGACGGAAGCCTCAAGACAGCGGTGCCCAATGTGCTACCTGAGCCCTCGACTCCAACCGTTGGCGACGCCAACGTCCACAAGCGTCGACGCTCCCCTACCGACATGAGCTCGGTCGCCATCACCGCTAAGTCATGGAGGCTCTGGTGCCGGTGCGCGCGACGGCCGAGGTCAACCTGAGCGATCGCATCCAGGCCGAACGATGCGTGAACGTCAAGCAGCGTGGATAACTCAACTCCGTAACCGACTGGTACAGAAAGTTCCTCGAAGACAGATCGCCGAATTGCCCATTCGCCGGCAAGTGGCTGCACTACCCGGGACAATTGGGGACGGTGGAGTGCAAGCCATGGCCGTGCCACCAGCTCGGTTACTCGCCCTCCCTCAAGTGATGGCGCATTGCCCGAGTCGAGGACTCGATCGTAAAACCCGCGCACCAGTTTCACGGACGGATCTGTCAGCAGTGGGCCTAGCAGACCAGTTACGAAATGGGTTCCCCATTCTGTGAGATCGGCGTCAATGAACACCAAGAGATCTGCGGTAGTCACGAACAGGGACTTCCAGAGCGCCTCCCCCTTGCCCGGGCGAACCCCGAGGTCGGGCCTCACGTCGGCGACCGAGTGCACCTGCGCCCCGGCCTTACGCGCCGCCGCGGCCGTCCCATCGGTTGATAATGAATCCATAACAACCAGTTCGTCTACCAGGCCCATCAACTCCGATGCGATAAGGCCAACGACGGTACCCACCGTGCTCGCCTCGTTTCGAGCCGGTATCACCACCGCGATCCGAGAGTCAGCTTTGAGATCGAGCAATTGCGACAAGGTCCACTCTGAAGCTGACGAAGTGCTTCGCATGAACCAGTCAGTCACTTCGAGGCTCATAGCGCAATCAATCGGCCAGCACGTACTCCGGCGCAATGTCTCGCCGCCAGAAAGGCAATTGCTGCTGCAGTCGCTGCGCCGCGCCCACGTGATGTTCGTCCCGTCACTGCACCGAGGGCACGCAACACGTCCAGGCGGCGACGCAGTTCGATTGTTTGGTCCAGAGTTTTGGGGAAGTCCGGTCCGGCATCGACAGAAACAGCCGGATCCTGCAGGCGCACCTTTGGTCGCGCTGCCGTATGCATGATGGCGCGAACCGCCTGATGCTCCGCACAGTTCGAGGCAAGCTCAGGATTTAGTAAACCGCTCACATCGTTGATGATCTGGGCTCCAACAGCCAACGCCGCGATCGCCACCGGTGGTCGGTTCACATCCAACTCAGGCTGCTTCAAGACCGCGGACGGCCCGCCAACTGCGAGATTCGGAATCATTTCGAGAGGCTACGGCATGGCACTGGTGTGTTGACGGATCGGCCGGCGTTGCTCAGGGTGGCCGGATGCAGCACGACCGACGATCGCCTAACGCAACAGAGTCCCAACATTTACCACTCATGGCTCCTGAACCCGATCCCTTGCACAGGTACTCTTCGCGCATGCGAATTGTCTCATTGCTTCCTTCGACTACAGAGATTGTCTGTGACCTTGGGCTCGCCGAGCAACTCTTTGGTGTCACCGTCGAGTGCAACTGGCCGCAAGGGGTGCGCGATGGACGTGAAGTCGTGGTCAACACCTTTATCGATTCTTCATTGAGTCCGGCGGAGATTGACGAATTAGTCCGCACGCGCGTGGCGGCTGGCCTTGATCTGTACGAATTAGATGACGAGGCGCTCGCACGTTGTAATCCGGATCTCATTTTGAGTCAAGATTTGTGCAGGGTGTGTGCGGTTGCAACAGGTGATGTCGAGGCCGCCGTTGAGCGTCTTTCCTGCGATGCTGTCGTGTTGCAGATTGATCCGCAAACTTTAGATGAAGTCATTGGGTCGATTAACACGATTGCCGCGGCGGCAGGTGTGGCCGAGCGGGGTGCTGTCCTAACCAAGAATTTGCATGCTCGACTTGCTTACATCCGGGGGCGTGTTGCTGGAAAACCCCGTCGGCGCGTCTTCATTTTAGAGTGGATTGATCCACCCTTTGGATCTGGTCATTGGGTGCCGGACATTGTGACGGCAGCCGGTGGTGAGCCCGTTATCGCCCATGCAGGGGCAAAATCCATTTCCACTTCTTGGGATCAGATTGCAGCCGCTGCACCCGATGTAGTGATCGTTGGACCCTGTGGGTACGGCCTTGAGGCAGCAAAGGAGCAGGCCCGCGAGATTGAACACCTGCTTCCCGCGCACTGTGAAGTCTGGGCGATTGATGCCGACTCTGTCCTGGTCAGGCCGGGTGCACGCCTTGTTGACGGGGTTGAGGCAATCGCAGCGCTGCTGCACAATGTGGGGGAAATTCCGACTTCTTTGCTTTACCGCGTTCGTTAAATCAACCCGACTTGCGGGTACTTACGTAGTCACTCACGACGTAATCCCCTAAGCGATCTGGATCCGTTGCAAGGACCTTGCCCCCGTTGCGGCGCGCCATGGTGTCTAAAAAGCGAGCTAGCTGTGGATCTTCACCTAACCGAAACCAGGTAATGGCAACTTTTCTTCGAGTCATTTCATCAACAGCCTGGACCGTTAACGCGATTGTTTCAGGATCTGGAGGCCAGTTAAACCACCAATCGCCCTGCGCCACAAGGTGCGCTGTTGGCTCGCCATCGGTTACCACCATCACAATACGTTGCGATCTAGGGTGCTTGTCAAGAAATCTACCTGCAAGCATCAGTGCATGCTGCAGATTAGTTCCGGGAGTCTCACTCGCCTGCAGATCTGGAATATCCATCGGGTTCACAACACGAGCAAGATTTGAAAAGCCAATCACCTGCAGCGCATCTAATGGGTACTTCGTCGAGGAGAGTGAGTGAAGCGCTAACGCCATTGTTTTCGCGGCGCCCCACGTATCATTAATCAACATTGAATAAGACTGGTCAACTAGTAACACGACGGCTGCCTTGGTCAGGTTTTCCGTTTCGGCAACTTCAAAATCGTCAAGATGCAACTTTGCGGTGTCACCTGTTGCCAGGCGCCTGAAGGAGGAATTTTGAACCGTTCGCACAATGTCAATGACCCCGTCGTCACCGAAGCTCCACTGACGGTGGGTTCCCGTTGCTTCTCCGGCCTTTCCGGCCTTGCGCATCTCGTGTCCGCCCCGGGCGGCACTGTCTAAATGTTTGAAGACTTCACGCAACGCGGATTCGCCTATCCGCCGCACCGCCTTGGCTGATAGTCGCAAGGAGTCGCCATCGGAGACTAAGAATCCTTGATCTTGTAAATCTTTTTGGAGTTGGATCATTGCTTCTGCGTCAGCACGCGCCGCCTGACCCATGGTGCGTTCCAGAAGATCTAAATCAATTTCTGCTGGATCCCCCATTGAATCTGCATCACCTATTTGACCAACAAGGGATTCAAGATCTCCCATCTCTGCCAAAGCTTGGGGTGCCTGCGGTAAACCCTGCGATCCATCACCGTTGAGCGGAGTCCCCTTGCGACGGGAGAATTCTGGGCGCAAAGCCTTCAGGTGATCCTGCAACTCGGCCAGGTGATCCTGCACGCCCATATCTGCCATGGCCTGTTGCATGGCCTGGGAGAGCTCGGCCCTTTGCTCGGGTGACATGGACGCAAGCATTCGATCCATTGCTGCGGAAGCTCGCGCAAGGTCATCAATGAATTGATCGAGTGTTTCAGGGGCATCGGGGAAAAAATCTTTATGTTTCTCGATGAATTCTTTGTATTCGTCCTCGGTGGCGGTCCCCTCACGGTGTTTGCTCAACAATTGGTTGAGGTCCTGCATCATTTGCGCCATGGCCGCCTGGTTCTCGGGGCTTGACATGTTTTTTAGTGACTGACTCATGCCGGCAAATTGTTGATCAATAACATCACGTCGCAGGCGGTCTTTCATGTCATCAAATATTTGCTGGGCGGCGGGTGAGCGCCACTGATAGTTCTCAAGTTCCGCCATTGCACGAGGTATGTCATCAGGCAATGCATCTAAAACAGCTTCAGCGAAGCGGGCGTCATCACTGGGGTCAGGAAATAGTGCACCGCGCTCGATATCAAGTGCCTCGGACAACATCTCATTTAAGTCATCAAGCAAACCATTCATTGAAGCTGACTCACGCACTTTTTTGTAACGATCTCGAATCTGGCGATACATCTGTTCTAAACCCTGACGGCCTTTGCTCCCGGTGCGCATTAGGTCACGTAACGCTTCTTGCACCGATTGACCGGCGAGGATTCGCTCGCCTAACTCGTCAACACCTTTCCCCGTATCAACGAGGGGGGCAAGCGGATCAGGGCCCCCGGAAAAGGGCCCGTAGATAGCTGGCTTGCGCCTGCTCAATTGCCCGGAACCTCGGTGACGGAACTGCCATAGGTACTTGTTCCATCTTGCTGGTCCTTATCAATTCGACGAGTGAGCCAAAGCCCTTCAGTTGCAAACTCAAGGCATGAGGCAACCAGCCCTTCAGACTCCGCCATTTGCGCTTCTGTTGCGGTCAGTAACGAACCAACACCCTCCATGGGGCCAATGGCTTCCAAGATGGATGCGCTACTCATCAAATCCGAGGTCGCCAGTGTGTTTCCGGCGTCAAACCAGTCAACAAGGTTGGTTAAAAATACCCGGGTGCTCTGCCCGCCCAAGAGCGCTCGCCATGACGCCGCCGTGGCTTGGCGGGCCAGCAAAGTGAGGATCTCTACCTCGGAGCCTTCTTGGGAAACTTCGAACTCCACCTTGCCCCGAAGGGATGACACAACGTCTTCTAAGTCACCGATCCGCACAACCGGCTCACCGTCACCATTGATGGCGGTCCGGCGCAGCGCAGCACCGGATAACTCCTCCACACATGCGATCGAAAACCGTGCGGAGACGCCACTGCGCTGGTCCACATAACTTGACTCCCGCACCAAACTGGTGAACCGTGCGACAACATCGAGCATGTGTTGGGGGGTCACCGCTTGAATTGCAGCTTCTTGTTTAATCAGTTCAATCTCAAGATGAAGGTCCAGCGGATAGTGGGTGCGAATCTCAGCACCAAAGCGGTCTTTGAGCGGGGTGATGATTCGACCGCGATTGGTGTAATCCTCTGGGTTAGCGCTCGCCACCACCAACATGTCTAGGGGCAACCGCAAGTTATACCCGCGAACTTGGATATCGCGTTCCTCTAAAATGTTAAGCAGCGCGACCTGAATCCTTTCGACAAGATCAGGTAGCTCATTAATTGCAAAAATTCCGCGATTCGTGCGCGGGATCAAACCGTAGTGAATCGTCTC
>CAMDKJ010000107.1 GCA_945900705.1 Bifidobacterium breve
CGGTGGTGGTGCCAGTTTGGAGTTTCTCGAGGGCAAAATCTTGCCTGGGATCACCGTTCTCGACGAAGGGCAATGATCGTGGCAGACCGCAAGCCAATGATGGCTGGCAACTGGAAAATGAATATGAACCACTTCGAAGCCATCGCACTAGTGCAGAAGCTGGCCTACGCACTAAATGATCAGGACTTCGCGGCGGTTGACGTTGTTGTACTGCCACCGTTCACAGATATTCGGTCGGTGCAAACGTTGATTGACGGCGATAAATACGACCTCTTGTACGGTTCGCAGGATATTTCAGCTAAGGATGGAGGCGCCTTCACCGGTGAGATTTCGGGTGCAATGCTGGCCAAACTGGGCTGTTCATTCGCCGTCGTGGGCCATAGCGAGCGCCGTCAATATCACGGTGAAACCGATGAGATTGTTAACGCCAAAGCCAAGGCCGCCCTGCGTAATGGCATCATTCCGATCGTCTGTGTGGGTGAGCACCTCGAAGTGCGGCAAACCGGTAGTGCGGTACCCCATGTACTTGAGCAACTTGACGGCTCCTTGGCGGGGCTAACCGCCGAACAGGTCGCCTCCATAGTGATCGCCTATGAACCGGTGTGGGCAATTGGCACCGGGGAGATCGCCACTCCGGAGGACGCTCAGGAGGTCTGTGCGGCGATCAGGGGCCGGATTGCCGAGCAGTGGGGTAAGCAACCGGCCGCTCAAGTTAGGGTCCTCTACGGGGGGTCGGTTAAATCGAGCAATGTGGTGGGGATCATGGCCCACCCGGATGTCGACGGCGCTTTGGTTGGCGGGGCGAGTATCGACCCCGATGACTTTGTCGGCATCATTCGGTATCGGCTGCACCCAGCCGAACCGGCCGCATAACCCACCGCGTATCCTCAAGCCATGATTGCCATCCTGACCATTGCCCTGGCCGTAATTTTGGTGATCACCAGCGTTTTATTGATTGTCCTAATTTTGCTGCACCGCGGCAAAGGTGGGGGGCTCTCGGATCTATTCGGCGGGGGAGTTAGTTCGTCAATTGGCGGGTCTAGCGTTGCTGAGCGCAACCTGGACCGGTTGACCGTTGGGTTAGGCCTAGTCTGGGCGGCGAGCGTAATCGCCGTTGGGCTACTTGTTCGTACCGGTAGTTAACGCAACTTCGAAGGGAATTCTTGTGGCGGGTGGCAGTGCAATTCGCGGTAGCCGTGTCGGTGCGGGCCCAATGGGTGAAGCCGAACGCGGCGAGGCGGCTCCGCGCATCTGGGTGTCTTTTTGGTGCTGCCGTGGGCACGAGTCAAAGCCCAGTTTCGCTACCGATGCGGTAATCCCCGAAGAATGGGACTGTCCACGGTGTGGCCTGCCTGCTGGCCCCGATGAGGCCAATCCGCCATTGCCGCCAAAGGTAGAGCCGTATAAGACCCACTTGGCCTATGTGAAAGAGCGGCGTTCAGATAAAGATGGCGCCGCCATCTTGGCCGAGGCCATGGAGAAAATCCACCCATAGCGTTGGCGGGCTCGGGGCAACTAGGCGGTAGGGCGGCCAAGTCCCGGCGGCAATTTCGCTGCGGCCTGCTCGTCAATCAGGAAAAGGGTGCGCTCGCGGCCCCGGGCGCCAGCGGCCGGAACCTGCAAGACGCCCGCCGTGGGTTCAAGCGCCAATCTAACCGCTGCAGCTTTTTCGGTGCCACTCGCTAAGACCCAAACCTCGCGCGCTGCGCCGATTGTTGGCAGCGTCATGGTGATGCGCGTTGACGGCGGCTTCGGTGAGCCGTGCACCGCCGTGACTACCCGGTCATCATGTAATGCTGGATGCTCCGGAAACAGTGATGCCACGTGACCATCGGGCCCGATTCCAAGAAGCATCACCGCAAAACTCGGCACTGGAGCATGGTCTTCGGGGCGGCGGTACCGTTCGAGTTCATCGGCATATGCCGCGGCCGAACTTTCGGCGTCCGCAGTGGCATCGGGGCCGGCAATTGCGTGTAAATTCTGCGGAGGGATATGCACCAAATCTAATAATGCGGAGCGAGCAGCGGTTTCATTGCGCTCTGGGTCGCCAGCGGGTAAGTACCTCTCATCGCCCCACCAAATCTCGATCAGCTCCCAATCCACGGCGTTTAGACCGGTACCCTTCGCTATTGACGCTAGGACAGCTGTGCCAATACCACCACCGGTTAAGACAATGTGCGGGCGTACCCCGGCAGATTGAGTTTCGACGATGTGGGTGATTAGTTGTGCTGCTACTGCGTCAGCAAGGGATCGGGCATTTTGGTGCCGAATAACCTCAACAGCATTCACGCCTTGCAATCCGAATCGCTAACCCCCGCAATTGCTTCTTCATACGGCAAATCGGGGTCAAGGCGCCTAAGTTCTTCGGATAGCAGGGCCGCAAGGTCGCGACGGGGCAGCACCACGGTGGTGTCTGGTTGCCCTGAACAGCAAAGTGTTGCGACCCCGCCGTCTTCGCGAATGATCGAGATTTTATCGGCATCGGCTAGCAGCGTGACTTCAGTGAGCCCTGGACCGTCATCACTGTTGAGAATCACGGGTACCCCAAGGCGAAGGTGCAGCCAGGAAGTCAATAGCGGCACGCTGGGATTGCCGCGCTCACCTGAAACACTCGCTCCGGTAATTGTCCCGAATGGCTGATCGAGGGCCGAAGCCAGAACTGATCGCCATGGGGTGAGTCGGGTCCAGGCTAAGTCGGTATCGCCAGGCTGGTAGCCCTTCCGACGGGTTAGTAAATCCCGTAATGGGTCCAGGGCACCGGCTGCATCGGTGATGCGCCGCTGCGCGTGCTGACCAATTGGATCATCGGCGGGCACCTTGGGCGCAACACCCGGCCAGTAGGCGACCACCGGGGTGTCCGAGAGTAATAGCGGAACGGCTACGGAATTTGCGTGTTCGGCAAGCCGGCCTCGTAGCCGCAGGATCGCAACTTCACCCGGGCCATCGTCACCCCCGACCGAGATGTCCGCATCTAGGCGGGTATTTGGGTCGGTAGGTCTGGGGACCATGGTGATTATGCGCATTGGATGCAGGCGCGCAGCGGCCACCGCAGCAGCGGTGGCGTCGGCCTGCGTCTCCTCGGTGGCCATGATTAACAAAGTCAGGACCATTCCGGTGGGCGAGGAGCCCAAGCGGTTTCGCTCCTGATTTATGGTCGCGGCGACGGCCCCGCCGCTGGTGTCCTCAAGTCTGATCATGGCCGCCGCCAAATGCGGCCATCGCGCTTGATCATCTCATCCGCCGAGTGCGGCCCCCAACCACCTGCGACGTATTGGTCGGGTTGCCCTTGCTCGGCCCAGCGATCAAGAACCGGATCCAAGATGGTCCAGGCGAGCTCAACTTCGCGGGGCCGCGGGAACAGCGGTGGATCACCCAAGAGCACGTCAAGGATCAGCCGCTCATAGGCTTCAGGGCTTGAATCAACGAATGAGTCCCCGTATTGGAAATCCATTGTCACATCGCGTACTTCCACCGACGAAGTGTTCGGTACCTTGGATCCGAACTTGACGGTGATGCCTTCATCAGGCTGGATGCGGAATACGAAGGCGTTATTGCTGAGCTCTTCAACGGCGGCACTTGCAAATGGCAGATGTGGGGCACGTTTGAAAACAACAGCGACTTCGGTGACCCGACGCCCAAGCCGTTTACCTGTTCGGAGATAAAATGGAACGCCTGCCCAGCGCCGGTTTTCCACATTTAAGCGAACCGCTGCGTAGGTGTCGGTAATTGAAGTCGGTGAAATCCCGTCCTCTTCCAAGAAACCTTTTACCGGTATTCCGCCTTGCCAGCCGGAGGTGTACTGCCCTCGGGAGGTGTGGAGATCAATCTTCTTCGGCAATTTGATCGCCGACAATACTTTTTCTTTCTCCAGCCGCACATCACGTGCGGTAAAGGAGAGTGGCTCCTCCATGGCCGTCAGTGCAAGCAGTTGCAGTAAGTGGTTTTGGATTACATCGCGTGCAGCCCCAATCCCGTCGTAGTAGCCGGCGCGCCCGGCAATTCCGATATCCTCGGCCATGGTGATCTGCACATTATCGACATAGTTTGAGTTCCATAGCGGCTCGTACATCGCGTTGGCAAAGCGTACGGCCAAAATGTTCTGAACGGTCTCTTTGCCCAGATAATGGTCAATGCGAAAAACTGACCCTGCCGGAAACACCTCGCCCACCAAGCTATTAAGAGCGGTAGCACTGGTTAGGTCATGGCCAAATGGTTTTTCGATTACCACTCGGCGCCAAGCGTCTTCGCGACTGTCTGCAAGTCCAGACACCTTTAACTGCTCAAGGACCACCGGGAATAACCCGGGCGGAATCGACAGATAAAAAGCGTGGTTACCTCTGGTGCCGCGAGTGGTATCTAGCTCGGCAACCGCCGCACTCAACTCTTGGTAGGCGGCGGGGTCGGCAAGGTCGCCGGCCACAAATCGGATACCTTCTGAAAGCTGTTTCCAGGTGGATTCGCGAAATGGTGTTCGCGAATGTTCGCGTACAGCGTCGTGCACAATTTTAGCGAAATCCTCATCGGCCCAATCGCGACGAGCGAAACCAACCAGCGCAAAACCAGCTGGTAGCAGCCCGCGATTGGCTAAGTCGTAAATTGCCGGCATGACTTTCTTGGTAGCGAGATCGCCGGTAACTCCGAAAAGCACCATCCCGCAGGGTCCGGCGACCCTTGGGAGTCGATGGTCTAGTCCATCTCGCAATGGGTTAAGAATTTCAGTTAGCATTACGATCCCTGCATCGCATTCTCAACGGTGGTGCGTAATTGCTCCCAGGAGTCGATGAACTTCTGCACCCCTTCAACTTCGAGTGTGTCGCACACTGAGCCTTGGTTGACGCCTTGGCCGGCAAGGGATTGCCAAACCGCGGCCGCGGCGGGGCCGGTGCCGCGCACGGTGTCGCCGATGACGTGACCATGTTGATCAACGGCGTTCAAGGTGGCCTCAGGCATGGTGTTGACGCAGCCCGCGGTAGCAAGGTCTATGACATAACGGGTGTCGTCGTAGTGTGGGTCCTTGACCCCGGTTGAGGCCCAGAGCGGACGCTGCGGGTTGGCACCGGCGCCCGCGAGTTCAGCCCAGCCCGCGGTGGCCAGGGCCTCCTCATAAGCAACCCAGGCGAGCCTGGCGTTGGCGATGGCAGCTTCGCCCTTGAGTGCGATAGCTGCGGGCGTGGCAACTGCCTCGAGTTGAGCGTCCACTGCAGCATCGACCCGGCTGACGAAAAACGAAGCCACGGATTGAATAGCTGAGAGGTCATGACCCGCTGCCCTTGCGCGCACGAGGCCGGCCTCATACGCCGCAATAACTTCACGGTAGCGATCCACCGAGAAGATCAAAGTCACGTTGACGCTGATGCCATTTGCGATCGACTCGGTGATCGCTGGGAGGCCGGCCTTGGTCGCCGGAATCTTGATCAGGGCATTTGGGCGCGCGACCTGACTCCAAAGCTCCGCCGCCTGAATGATTGTCGCTGCGGTATCATTCGCTAAGCGTGGGTCTACCTC
The DNA here is from genome assembly GCA_945900705.1 of Bifidobacterium breve. Taxonomy (GTDB): domain Bacteria; phylum Actinomycetota; class Actinomycetes; order S36-B12; family S36-B12. The sequence goes on from CAMDKJ010000107.1 coordinate 5,506, forward strand.
AATTGATACCCGACCATCGACACCACCTGATTGCTGCCAAAGCCCGGTAAATAGATCACAGGCGGAGCGGACATCATCGGTAGTCAACCTGCGGATGATCTGGTCGACATCTTTGCCTTGAGCAGTGAGCTCACTGATCTGAGCCGCATAGGCTTCAGCCCCCGCAGAAACTGCCTTATCAAAGATCGCCGGGTTGGTGGTAACACCTCTAACGCACTTTTTTTCGATTAACTCGGCCAAGTTGCCGGAGGTAATACGGTGACGATCTAGATCATCAAGCCAGATCGAGACGCCAAGATCAGTCAAGGCCTCAAGTGCATTCATCGTATTAGCTCACGCTCCCAGACTTGATTTAGCAGCGGCAACGATTGCCTCAGCGGTGATACCGAACTCGTGGTAAAGCACGCCTTGGTCAGCACTCGCACCAAAGTGATCGATGCCGATCACTTTCCCACGGTCACCGACATACCGCCACCAGCCCAAAGTTGCGCCAGCCTCAACGGCTACCCGGGCCTTTACCATTGGCAGCAGCACGCT
>CAMDKJ010000108.1 GCA_945900705.1 Bifidobacterium breve
AATACGATCCACTAGACCATCAACTTGACCCGCGAACCCGTAAAGGGCACCCGACTGCAGCGCCTCTACGGTGTTCTTGCCAATTGGTGAGCGCGGGCGCACCAATTCAACTTTGCGCAATTGCGCAGCACGTTGGGCGAGTGCGTCAAGGGAGATCTCAATACCGGGCGCAAGCGCCCCACCCAAAAACTCACCCTTCGCTGACACCACGTCGAGGTTTGTCGAGGTGCCGAAGTCAACAACAATGCATGGTCCACCAAATAGGTGATGCGCAGCTAAGGTGTTCACGATGCGGTCAGCGCCAACCTCTTTAGGGTTATCAGTCAAGATCGGCACGCCAGTCTTGATACCAGGTTCGATGATGATTGTTGGGATACCGTTGTAGTAGCGATCGAGCATCAGGCGCATCTCACTTAGCACCGCCGGCACCGTGCTACACATCGCGATACCGGTGACTTTCGACTGGCCCTCGAGTAGGCCCCGGTACGTAAGCACTAACTCATCGGCGGTCGTGCGGCCATCGGTTTTAATCCGCCAGGAAGCCGTCAGGTGATCACCGTCGAACAACCCTAGAACCGTGTTGGTGTTACCAACATCAACGGCGAGCAGCACTTAGGCCTCCTGCCGTAAGTCAGCACCGATATCAAGAACCGGTGCCGAATGAGTCAATGCACCCACCGCAAGGTAGTCCACGCCGGTAGCAGCCACCGCGGCAGCCACTCCCAAGCTCAGCCCGCCTGAGGCCTCGAGTTTGGCGCGACCCTTGGCACGTTGTACGGCTTCCCGCAACTGATCGACGTCAAAGTTATCCAACAACACCAAATCGGCACCGGCTTCCAACACCTCATCAAGTTGTTCAAGTGAGTCGACCTCGACTTCAACCGGGACCGCGGGGTATTTCGCCCGTACCGCCGCGAAAGCTTCGGCGACACCACCAGCGGCCAGCACATGATTGTCCTTGACCAAGGCGGCATCAGCTAATGACATCCGATGGTTTTGCCCACCGCCACAACGCACCGCGTACTTCTCCAGCGCGCGCATACCCGGCGTGGTCTTGCGGGTGTCGCGAATAATCGCACCGGTGCCCGCAATCGCCGCTACCCACACCGCGGTTAGGGTCGCGATGCCACCAAGATGGCCCAGCAGATTAAGTGCGGGGCGCTCGGCCCGCAACAGATCGTGGGTCGGGCCGGTTATCGAAATTAGTACGTCGCCACGTTCGACTCGATCACCGTCACCGGCCACGACTTTGATCTCTAGTGCCGGGTTCACACTTTCGAATACCGCTGCCGCAACCGGGATACCAGCAGCAACACCGGCTTGACGCGCCACCAAATCAAGGGTCGCGCGCTGATCCAGCGGCACCGTGGCAACGGTGGTTACATCCTCACCCCCGGCTAAATCCTCTTCCAGAGTGAGCTCAATTAGCCTGTTCACCGCAATCGGATCAAGCCCAGCGGCATTTAGCGCCGCGACAGTTGAATCATTCATGGGGCCACCGAGTTCGCATCCACATTAATCCGCCTCGTCTCGAGCTGGCCCCGCTCATTAAGTCGTGACACTAACCGCACCCGCCACTTTTCATCGTCACGGTCTGGGTAGTCTTCGCGCCAATGCGACCCACGGGTCTCTTCGCGGAGCACCGCATGGTGCACCAGCACGCTGGCGAGTGCATGGATATTGGTGGTTTCCCAATCTTCAGTGCAGGGCTTAGCCCCCTCTTGGGCCTCAAGTGCTGCCAGCTCCTTGGAGGCTGAGTCCAAAGATGCCTTACTGCGTAACACACCGGCATGTTGATCCATGGTGCGCTGAATATCCCTTCGCACCCGATTAGGCAGCAACTCCTCGCTCGCCGAAGTCAACACCGGCTCACGTACGACCGGGTGCTCCTGCGCTAGCACATCGCCGATGCGGGTAGCGAAAACCAAACCTTCAAGTAGCGAGTTGGACGCCAACCTATTCGCCCCATGAACACCGGTGCAGGCGACTTCGCCACAGGCGAATAGGCCACTAATGGAAGTGCGGCCCCATAGGTCGGTTAGCACTCCACCGGATGCAAAGTGTTGGGCGGGTGACACCGGGATGAGATCGGTAACTGGATCAATGCCCCGGGTTCGACAGGACTCAAGGATCGTCGGGAAGCGGTGAACCCAACGGTCAGCGCCAAGAGCGCGACCATCTAGCCAAACATGGGCCGCACCCGTCTCACGCATACGGCGCATAATCGCTTTAGCCACCACATCACGCGGCGCTAGATCAGCGAGTGGGTGCTCATCCACCATGAAGCGATGGCCGCCGTTATCAAGTAACACCGCGCCTTCGCCTCGCACCGCTTCAGAAACCAGCGGCTGCTGCCCTTGAGCCAATGGCCCAAGCCATAAAACCGTCGGATGAAACTGCACAAACTCAAGATCAGCGACATCAGCACCCGCGCGCAGCGCTAGAGCAACACCATCACCCGTGGCAACATACGGATTCGTGGACTGCAAGAAGACTTGCCCGAAACCACCAGAGGCAAGGACAACACTCGGTGCCAAGGCTGCGCCAATGCCGCCCCGTTGCCCGGTGCCAACCACGTGCAAGGTCACCCCTTGCGCCGCTCCGGTTTCATCCAAAAGCAGATCAAGTACAAGGGCATTCTCGACTACTTCGATGCCCGCGTCTGCGGCAACGGCCGCGACTAACGTGCGCGAGACTTCGGCGCCCGTGGCATCGCCACCGGCGTGGGCGATGCGATCACGAAGGTGGCCACCTTCACGGGTTAGCGAGATTTGACCAGCAGCATCAAGGTCGAAATGTGCACCGAAAGTGATCAGCTCACGAACCGCATCCGGCCCTTGCGTCACGAGTACCTGCACGGCCTCTTCATTGCACAAACCAACCCCGGCAACCAAGGTGTCCTGCAAATGCTCCTGGGGTGAATCATCTTCGGCCAATGCCGCTGCAATGCCACCTTGAGCCCACCGCGTTGAGCCCTCATTAACTTGTGCTTTGGTGACGAGCAGTACCGTCTTGCCTGCGGCCCGCGCATGCAGCGCAGCTGTAAGACCAGCGACCCCTGAGCCCACGACCACCACATCGGCGCGCGCGGTCCAGCCAGGTTTATCCGCGCGTAAACGCTGCGTGAGCCGCAAGTTACTCACCCCCGGTTCACTCATGCCGGCGCCCCCAAGTCACAGGATGCATTATCGAGCAACCTCGTGGCACCAATACGCACGGCCACCACAACCCGGGCCCGCCCACTAATTGGAGCTGGGCCAAGATCGGGCGCGGTCACCACGAAGTAGTCGACTTTTATTGCGGGCTCCTTTGCCAGGACCGCCAGGCCCGCGGCAATCGCTGCACCTTGCCCATCGTGCGCGGCAGCAACGGCGGCTTCAACCGCCTGCGGGATGAGGGCGGCACAGCCCCGCTCATGCTCGGACAGATAGCGATTGCGACTACTGAATGCCAGCCCATCAGTTTCACGCACCGTCGGAACCGCAATCACCTGGACAGGTACTTCACGGTCAGCAAACATCCGAGTGACTAGCACTAACTGCTGGTAATCCTTCTCGCCGAATGTCGCGAACCGAGCCCCGGTCAATTCTTGTAATTTGCTAACGACCGTAAGCATGCCGCCGAAATGGCCTGGCCGAGCAGCACCCTCCAAAATCATGCCGAGCGGCCCAGCGTCAAGTATTTCACTCGCGGGCAGTGCCGAAATATCGGCGGTTCCATAAACATCTAGGGCATCGGGGGCGTAGACGATGTCGACGCCCGCGGTTGCACACATCCTGAAATCACCGTCAAGGGTGCGCGGATATTTCGTAAAATCCTCGCCAGCACCAAATTGAGTTGGGTTGACAAACACCGTGACGATTACAGTGCCAGCTGAGCCTACGCACTCACGTGCAACCCGCATCAGCTCTGCATGCCCCTCATGTAATGCGCCCATGGTCATCACAACTGCGATTTCACCGTGACACAGTTTGGAGATTTCGCGATGGGTTTTAATAAGGATTGTCATCGCTCCTCCCCCAAGACTTCGAGCAATGGTTCGGCGGCCTGAGGGCTAAGTAACCCGGCGCCCACCGCACGGTCTGCGGTTAGCCGCCCCAAAGCTCGATATCCGGCAGCAGCCTGTTCGGAGACTTGCTCAATGACTTCTAGATGGGCAGCTACTGAATCCGCATCACCACGTGCCACCGGCCCGGTCAGCGCCTGATCACCAAGCCGCAGAGCATTATCAAGTGACGCAGTAAGTAGTGGCGCAATAAGTTGCTGCGGGTTGGCAATTCCCGCGACTTTAAGCAGGTCGACCGTCTGCGCAACCAAGGTGATCAAGTAGTTCGAACCATACGCAAGTGCCGCGTGATACAGGGCGCGCGAACCTTCCGGGACCCAGACCGGGTCACCACCCATTTCAACAACAAGGGCCTCGGCAATCGGTCGCATCGATTCGGCAGCTGTAACTCCGAACGGGCAGTCAGCTAACCGGGCAAGATCAACACTGGTGCCGGTAAATGTCATTATCGGGTGGAGAGCAATTGGCACGGCACCGAATTTGGTGACCGGGGCTAAAATTGAAATTCCATATCGACCGGCAGGATGCACCCAAAACTGCCCGGGGTGCACATTTCCGGTCTCGGCCAGACCCAAAACCAAACTTGGCAATGTGTCATCGGGCACAGCGACGAGTACCAGATCAACATCCTTGGTGGCCCCGGGCACATCGGTGATCGGTACCCCCGGTAGCAGCGCCTCGGCGCGCAACCTCGACAGATCAGAGACCGCAGATACGGCGACAACGTGGTGGCCGGCCCGGCGCAGGGCCGCGCCAAGAACCGCACCGGCGCGACCAGCACCGATAACACCAATTCGCAGTCGGGGTGGGCCAGATTCGTTCACAGGGTGAGCGTAGAGGCAGGGAATAGCCCCGCACTAATCGCGCCCAATCAACCGCACCTGAGTCCACTTCGACGCTAATCTCTTTTGTCGTGGTCAGTAAATGCACCTGGCAGCAGGCTTGGGAGCAAACTGTGACCGGAGCAAATATTTTTTACCGAAATAATCAACCAGCGGATCACTTCACCACTTCGGTTATGTTCAGCGATGAAGTGGCCGATCGGCTGGCCGACACTATTCAGGCCGTTGATGACGGTACTGAATTAATTGTTACCGATGTCGGTGCGGGGGGTGCCCAACTCACCTTGGCCCTCGCCGATCGGCTCGCTGATCGGCCCTGGATTCAGCTCGCAGCCATTGACTTGCGTGCAGCCCCGCCGTCGCTGCCACCTTCGATCAACTGGCAAATCGGCGATGTCCGCACGATTTCACTCCCACCGGCCCGGCGCGTAGTAATAGCCCACGAGTTTTTGGACGATATACCGTGCGAAAGATTCGAAGTTGACGAGTGGGGCGATGCCCGGCTGATCATTGTCGCTGACGGTGAAGCAGTAATGGGTCCGTCATTGGCTGATGATAAAGCGTGCTCGGCCTTCGAGGTAAATGCGGCCGACTTGCGTACTTGGCTCGATACTTGGTGGCCCGCAAGAAGGCCCTACATGAGAGGCGAGATTGGCACCACCCGTGACGCCACCTGGCGTCACGTGACCGGTTGGATAATCTCCGGATTGGGTATCGCCATTGATTACGGACACTTACTACCTGAGCGGACGGTTGGAACCTGGGATGGCGGCACGCTTACCGGTTTTCGTAACGGCCACGCCGTCACGCCAACACTCGACGGCTCATGCAATATCACCGCGCATGTCGCGATGGATGCAATTGCCGCAGCACGACCCGATCATGACTCCACGATGAGGCGGCAAAACGAAATTCTGCGCGGTGGGCACGTCGCTAAGCCCGGGGGTTTGGGGGATTTCCTGTGGTTGACGCAGGTGTTTTCGCGAACCTGACAAGATGAGTGCGTGCAAGAGTTATTGGTCGCTGTCGGCGCAGCGCGATACCTAGACCACGACGTTGTCCTTGAACTCGATGATCTCCACCCAGCCTCACATGCCGCACTGCAAATTCGGGTAA
>CAMDKJ010000109.1 GCA_945900705.1 Bifidobacterium breve
AGGTTGCTACTCCAACCGGGTCGGCGCGGCCTTCGTCGACGACATAGGAGGCCCCGATCAGGTCATCGACCCGGGCTAACGGGAAGAGCTCACTGACTTCGCGAGGTGAAATGATTTCGTTCGGGACCCCGTACCCAACCTGAAAGTCGCGTTCGCGAAGTAGGGTCTCGAATCGGGCAGGGTTGGTCGCAACTGATAAGTGGCCTACCGGGCGAAAGCCGGTCGAGTGACCGGTCTCGGCCTCGAGCTTTGAGTACAGGTCGCGCGAATATCGTGCCATCCAAAGTGAGGTGTCATCGTGATATCCGGCGCTGGTGATTAAACCTGCGGCGTGCCACGTGGTACCGGCCGTTAGCTGATCCTTCTCAATTAAGAGCACATCTTTTACGCCGAGCTTGGTTAGATGGTACGCAATTGAGCAACCGATGACCCCGCCGCCGACGATTACAACACGCGCCCTCGCGGGTAACTCCTGTGACACTGGGTCTCCTAATTTAGGTTGCTACAGGGAAATAAATCCGTCAAACGTTACCGGTGAATGAGCCAAAACTTACATCCCCGCCATCGTTTTTGCCCAACCTGCGGTAGATCAGCCAACCGATGATGACAGCGCCCAATGAGGCGACAAGAATCAAAGTCGCAAGCGCGTTCAATGCCGGAGTCGGTGCGGCCCGTGCGGTGCTGTAGATACGCATGGATGTGGTTTCGGTACTCATATCCGAAGATAAGTACCGAACAATGACAAAGTTATCGAGAACGTCAGCGAATACCAGAATTGCGCTCACCAAGATCGCGGGTGAAAGCATCGGGAGTAGAACGCGCTTGACTGCCCCTAGCGCTGAAGCACCAAGGTCGCGAGCCGCTTCCTCATATTGGGAACCAATTGTCAAAAGTCGCGCGCGAACAATGACAACCGGATAAGAAAGTTGGAAGGTAACGAGGCCAACTATCTGTGCGGTGGTACCAAGGCCGAATGGGGTTGTCAGCATGGTGATCAGGAACAGCAGACCGATTGCTAGCGCTATTTCAGGTATCACAAAAGAGAGTAAAACGGCGAAGTTTGCTCCAGTTGGTATGCGGCCGCGCCACCTGTCGAGTGCAAGGGCTAAACAAACTCCGAGCGGAACGGTGATCGCGGTCGCAATTAAAGCCAACACAATGGTGTGCAATAGCGCATTGCGTAAGGAGGGGTCGTTCAAGATGGATCCATTCGGATCCCAGGTGTACCAGCGCAGTGAGAATCCTTGCCACACGCTGCGTGAGCGCCCGGCGTTGAAGGAGAAGAGCACAGCTATCGCGACTGGCACTAGTGCCCAGAGCAGGTAGACCACGGTGATGGTGGCTAAGCCGTGTGCCTTCGGAGTCATGCCAATTTTGCGGTTCATGAACGTGCCTCAGCTGTCGAGGTACTGCGCGTGTACCAGATCATTGGCGCCGCGAGCACCACTAGCAATACCAAAATGAGCGCGGCGGCCTGCCCTGATTGCCCGGGGGAGGAAATCGAAGTATTAATTAGGCTGCCGATCATTGAAGTCTCGGGTGATCCAGATAGCAGTTCGGTGGTGAAGTAGTCACCCATCATGGGTAAGGAAATCAATAACGTACCTGCTGCAATGCCGGGAATACTCATCGGCAGGATTACCCGCTTGAATACGTCGAATCCACCCGCACCCAAGTCGCGTGCGGCCTCAAGCAGGCTCGGACTAATTCGGTCAAGTGCGGCGAACAATGGGAGGATCATGTAGGGCACATAGCCGTAGATCAAACCCATCACGACCGTGTACCACTTTCCCGCAAGCCAATTTACCTCGATCGGCAAGAGGCCACCTAGTGACAAAATATTGTTTACTATGCCGTCGGTCTGCAATAGGTTCACCCAAGCGAGCATCCGCATCATGTAGCTGATCCAAAACGGCGCTACGAGTAAGGTCAAAACCAAAGCCTTGCGCCGGCCTGCATACTTCGCCGTGAAATAGGCAACAGGGAAAGCAATAAGCAAACTGATTACCACAGCAATTAGCACGAAGCCAATGGTTCGCATGACCGGCGGGAGATAGAAATTATCCGGGCCAAATAGCCGTTCAAATACGACAGCGACCTGGGTGAGGCGCCAGTCAAGTGGGTTCCAGGCCGGGACTGGGTTTCGAAACAGTGGATCGATCGAACCGAAAGCGGTACAGAGCAGCACATAAAATGGGATAGCTAGGAATAAGAACATCCAGGCTACGGCGGGCAGGCCAAGTATTGGCCAGGTTAGCCGTTGAACCCCCTTGCTCAACAGGGTCAGCCTGCCTTGAACTGCTGCCAGATGGCCGCGTACTTCGCGTCAGTTTCAGGCGGCAATTCAAGGGTGCGGTAACCGGTTTTGAAGTACCCGGGTAAAACAACGGCTTCCTTAAGTGTCGCGGGGATCACGCCGTCACTAACGAGACTTTCTGCCGTGATGGAAACCTGGGGTGGTTGATACCCGGTGTACATGAAGTTGCCCATCGCGGTGGCCTGATCCAGTATGTGATTTATGAATAAATGTGCAAGTACCGGGCTCTGGCCACCCTTTAGTGTGACCATGGTGTCGTTATTTACCAAGCCTTTTCCGTCTTTAGGGAACCAGTAGCGCAGGATATCCGGCGAGACTCCTTCGGGCAGGTAGTTAACGGCCATGATTAGGTCACCAGACCAAGCCTGTGAAATATCTAATCGCCCTTCCGGGATATCCGTGTAACCGGAAATCGTGACTCGGGGCTTGGTCGCAGCATTCATTTCAAGCATCGCATCGCGAGCCGCATTCAGTAATGCATCATCATCGGTGTTCACGTTCGTACCACCATTGCGCAACAAGGTCATGCCGATTCCCTCGCGATAGTCGTCCAGCACGGCTATATGCTCGCGGTATTTTGCATCCCAGAAGACGTCATACGGATTCACCAGAGAAGGTATGTCTTCGCTCACTCGGTCAGTGCGCCAACCGATACCGGTTGTGTAAAGGGCGTAGGGGGCGGTGTATTGCCAGCCCAAGTCATAGAAAGGATCTAGGAACTCCGGGTAAACGTTCGCGATGTTTGGAATATAACTGTGTTGCAACGGGCGGATTAAGCCACCGGTAACGAGCTTTCCAATGGAGTCATAGCTCGGGAAGTAGATATCGAATGCGGAGCCAGCATTTCGAATTTTGGTCAGCGCCTCCTGGGTGTCGTTAAAGGTTGATAGTTCAACCTTGACTCCGGAGTCGGCGTACTTCTTCTCAAAAGTCTTAATTGCCTCTGGATCTAAATAATCGGGATAGTTATAAAGGCGAAGCACTCCGTTTTGCTCCGGCTTGAGCCCGGATGCGATCGGCTCGTTACCCGGGGCAATAGGCCACCTGACAGGATTGTCCGGGGAGGCGATCTGGAGGGTGGTTGGCGCAATTGCTGCTCCCGAGGCGCTCGCTCCAGAGGCGGCTGCGGTAGTAGCGTCGCTGGCGCGCGCGCAGGCTCCAAGGGCCATGGCTCCGGGGACTGCAAGGAGTGAGGTTTGCAGCAAGCGACGCCGGGTCAAGGCCGCCTTTGAGTTGTCCCTTGGGTTGGCATCTGACTGGGAACCTGGCGTTCTTGGCATCGATACTCCTTGTCGGATAGCGGCGTGAGACCTAGACTGACTGACCATTCAGCATTATGCAAGCACTTCGCGATAAGTTGTGGGCAAATCTTATGTAGGTTTCGAGTAAAGGGCAGTTCCGCCCGGATAAGGGATTATTAGATGCTTCAGATGCCTCGCTTGAGCGGAAAATTCTGACATGGCTGGCGGAGCCATTGAATTAGTGAACCTAACTAAATCCTACGGTGAGGTTGAGGCTGTTCGAGGCGTCAGCCTCTCCATTCCCGAGGGTGAGTTCTTCTCTTTGCTCGGGCCATCTGGTTGTGGAAAGACCTCCACCCTTCGAATGATTGCGGGATTCGAGGAGCCGACCTCGGGTAACATAATTTTAGATGGCGTTGACATGTCAACGGTGCCCGCGAACCAACGCCCGGTTAATACAGTTTTCCAAAACTACGCTCTATTTCCGTTTATGACCGTTGCCGAGAACGTCGGGTTCGGACTGAAGTACGTCAATTTGGGCAAGCAGGAATTCAAGACAAAAGTTGGGGCGGCACTCGAACTAGTCCGAATGGGTGAATATGCCCTACGCAAGCCGTCTCAGTTATCCGGTGGCCAGCAACAACGGGTGGCTCTGGCTCGAGCCCTCATCCTCGGCCCAAAGGTACTTCTGCTGGATGAACCACTTGGGGCGCTTGATGCCAAACTCCGCAAAACTTTGCAAGTCGAACTTAAATCTCTGCAGGAGTCCGTTGGTATTACTTTCGTATACGTCACGCATGACCAAGAGGAAGCCCTGACCATGAGCGATCGGATTGCGGTTATGGCTGCCGGCAAAGTTGAGCAACTCGGTTCGCCAACAGAAGTTTACGAGAACCCAGGTACTGCTTATGTCGCGGACTTCCTTGGGAGCGCGAATGTTGTCAACGTGGAAGTCACTGGGCCAGGGTCATCTGGTCGAACAGCATTTCGTTTAGGCTCGGTAACCCTTGAAGCCGCTGGCCCCTCGATGGCCCCGGGTCCAGGCACTTTGGTAGTTCGGCCGGAGCGCATTCACCTTGATTCGACTGCAGATAGTGCTACTGCGATTTCAGCGACCGTTGAACGCACAGTCTATTTGGGTGCTATGTCGGACGTGGTCGTACGGTTGGAGTCCGGGCAGGAGTTAGTAGTTCGCAAGCCAAGTGAATTGTCCGGAAACCATCACCGTGGTGAAAAAGTTATGGTGCATCTGCGGCCCGATGCAATGAGGTTGGTGCCTGCGGGCGCACTAGCCACGATTACAGCAGCAGATTAAAACAATACATACAACTTGCGGATAGTCTCGTGGATTTCCCAGGTGCCTTTCCAGCCAACCGGTACCAGAAAAGTAACACCTGGCCCGGCTAAGAATGAGTCACCTTCATCCGGGGTCACGGTCATGCTGCCGGATAAAATATGGACAAATTCGTTTTGCTCCAGGCTCCAATAGGACGGGCCTGCGGTGCATTCCCAGATGCCTGCCTCAGAGCTATTTTCACCGGACCACATCGTGTATCCGGAAGTTTGCATCGGGGCACCGGTGGCCTCAGCTAGTGGCCCCCAGTCTTCGAGGTCGGATACCTCGTTAGCTGCTTGAATAAATGGGGCCGTAATCAATGGTCCACCTTCTCGGTTTGTGCCGAGCCCGATGCCGCGGCTCTTAAGGGTGATAGTGGTTGCCCAAGGTATCCACGGGCGACCATGGTGACAAATTGATAGATCGCATCCTCCGCGGGCGATAGCGGCCCGGCTTCGGCTAGCCCCGAAGATAGCCCGCGGTGCACGGATTCGCAGGCGTTCCAATCCTCACGGTTGGTAATGTCCCAGAAGTCAACCGCATACGCAGGGTCAAATGCCGGCAAGGCGATTGCTTCAGGTGGGAAAGCCCAAGTGCACTCTACCCAGGTGCGATCGGCCGATAGCGGGATTGCCCGGTGGGTCATTAGGTAATCGGGATGCAAGCTGATTAACAGGTTTGGGAAAACACCGATGTAGTCGATGCGCCTAAGTTCAGTCGGCGACAGGTTCGGGATCGGGACTCCATCACTATGGCCATCAAGTGACATCGTTGTCGCGTGCTCGCGAAGGTCTTGCCAGCCACCCACCCAGGCGCCAAGTGTGGGGGCCCAGTTTTCTCCGCTTTCAGGCGGGCTGACCTGGCAAAGTTCGGGATGGATTGAGGTGCAGTGATAGCACTCTTGGTAGTTCTCGAAGATGATTTTCCAGTTGGCCTCGATGACGTACTCATGTGATGCCATCACGACGAGTTTCTCGGGCTGGTAAGGCCCTACCCGCTCGCCTAAACCGGCTAGATGAACCTCGAGTGGCTCTGCAGCGCCAGAGGGGTCAAGAAAAATCCACCCGTGCCACTCCTGCACTGGAAGCGCCCTGAGCGGGAAT
>CAMDKJ010000110.1 GCA_945900705.1 Bifidobacterium breve
ACGATGGCGCCGTATCGCGCCAATTGGGGCTATGACAACCGCACGACATTCGTCAGGATCCCACCGGAGCGCGGTGCCGGTTCACGCATCGAAGTGCGCATCGGCGATGGAGCGGCGAACCCATACGTGATGATTGCCGCGATTTTGGCCGCGGCACTTGATGGACTCTCCCGCCAACTTGTTTGCCCGCCGCACTCAGAAGGCTGGTCGTATACCGATGAGAGCCGTCCGGTGCTGCCGATGTCGCTAACCGATTCGCTCAACGCCATGCGTGCTGACACCTTCCTCGTGGGCATCCTCGGCGAGCCTTTCGTGCAGGCATTCGAGACGCTAAAGCGCGATGAGGTGCGCCGCTACGAGGAGGCGGTCGACGACCCGAGTACCCGAGACGTCACGCAATGGGAACTCGACGAGTACCTCGAGGACTTCTGAGCTTGCTAGCGCCCTCGGAGGGCTGGTTGGGCAGACCTTCGTTACGATGAAGTTAGTTCGGCCCGATCATTGTTCAGCCAAGAGCATTAACCCAGACGCCAGAGATGTAACTCAGTGGGAGATTAACGAATACTTTGAAGCCCTCGAATAGATACATTTTGACAATCAAGTGCCCCGATCAAGCGGGCATTATTCATCGTGTTGCCGGTTCCCTAATTGAGGTGGGCGGCAATGTGCTGGAGCAGGCGCAGTTCACCGATGAGGATTCCGGTGTTTTCTGCATGCGCACCAAGTTTGAGTCACCGGAGGAGGATCTAGCCACCGTGCGAGCGGTGGTCACCGCCCAGGTTATGTCCCTTGGGCCCGAGTTGACTCTGCGCCATGAGGCTGACCACCGCCGGGCAATGATCATGGTCTCCAAGCAGGACCACTGCCTCCTCGACCTGCTTTACCGATTCGGCAACGGCGAACTTCCGATTGATATCTCGGTAATTGTCTCAAATCATGAAGACTGTCGCGAGATCGCCGATAGGTACCAGATTCCATTTGTGTGCCTACCGGTTAGCCCGGAGAACAAATCTCTGCAAGAAGCGCAAGTGCTGGCGCTAATTGACGAGCATGCGATTGATGTGGTCGTGCTGGCTCGCTATATGCAGGTGTTGTCAAGTGATTTCTGCGAGAAGATGTCGGGTCGGGTCATCAACATTCACCACTCCTTCCTTCCAGGTTTTAAAGGTGCTCGTCCTTATCAGCGCGCACACGAGCGTGGGGTAAAACTTATTGGCGCGACGGCGCACTTTGTCACCGGAGACCTCGATGAGGGCCCGATCATTGAGCAAAGTGTCGAGCGTGTTAATCATGCAAACACTGCCGCTGACTTAGTTGAGATTGGTCGCGATGTTGAGCGGGTGGTGTTGTCGCGTGCGGTACGCCTTTTCGCCGAAGATCGGATTATCCTTACCGGTCAGCGCACCGTCGTATTCGCTTAGTTCGTTAGATCGCTAACGCGCTGCATGACCTCGTTGCAGAACCTGGCGTGGTCTGCGCGCTCGTCGATGAAGATCGAGGGCTTGATACAAAAAGTGGTGAAGCCCATTTCCATCAGTGCTGGTATCCCAGCAAGCGCTTCGGGTAGTGGGGCGACGGTGTTCGAATCAGGGAACTCAACGCGGGTGCCTCCAACCATCTCTATCTCAGCAATGGTTCGCCCCGCTGCGGCTAACCCGGTGCGCAACTTGGCCACATCGTCTTCCTTAGGGCGCCCCAAGGGGTGGTAACCGCTGCCGTATTGGACGAGGCGGCTAAGGACTCGGTCGCTGAGACTTGCACCGCCGAACCACATTGGTGGCCCGGCTGCGCGGTATGGCTTGGGGTCCAGGTAGACATCATCGAAGGCGAAGTGCTCCCCGTGGAACGAGGCGGGTGAAGGTGCCCAAACCCGTTGCCAAATTTCAAGTTGCTCATCAAGAATCGCCCCGCGTTTTTCGAAGGGCACACCGAGGGCTCGGTATTCATCACGGTGCCAACTAACCGTCGGTTGAATTACTAATCGGCCTTCGCCCAATAGGTCCAAGGTGGCCAGGTCCTTGGCCAAGATGAGCGGATGCCGCAAAGGTGCGATTAGCGCGATAGCGCCGAGGCGGATACGAGTGGTTGCCGCTGCGATGGCAGCAAGTAGCAGTAATGAGGTAGGCCACGGGGTTGCCGGATCTTGGTTACCGGGCATCGCGTAATCGCGCGGGTTCGCCATGCGGCCTTGATCGCCGGCGCTAGGGCCTAGCAAGACATGGTCACTGATCATCACCATGTCAAACCCGGCGTCTTCGGCTTCTTGGGCCATTCGAACTATCCAGCGCAGATCCCGCGGGTCGGTCATCGTCCAGTTCTCGGTGAGCACGCTCACCATCCGTGGCGCAGGCATGCGGCTCAAACGGGTTTCGACATGTCATCGAGGAGGGTGCCGCCGGCAAATGTGACCCCGACCTCGCGGTAATACCCGGCGATGATTTCGTCAACGGGGAGCAGCGCCCCTGGTTCATCCCAGGGGGAGTCAAAGAGCGTGAGCTCGGCATCCCCGACCCAGGGGGTGCCGAGATCTGCGTCGACGCCACCCATGGTGGCAATCTGCAGTAGTGACATCCCGGCCCCCGGAGTAATTGACGGCATATATCTGTGGTGCACCATCGGATGGCCATTGACAAATCCATTTGTCGGGCTGGGCTCGCGCAATGTGACTCTTGCCGTTGCGAGTCGGTGGTCATACGCGGCGAGGGTGGCACCGAAGGTGCCACCGGGAGCAACCCGTGGTGCGGCCTTGCCGTGGTTCATAGCGCGGGTGACATGCATGCTGCCAAGTTTCTTCGGGTAGCCCTGGAACCAGCCGCGACCAATAGCAAAGTCGGTGGTCACCCAGATCAGGACGCAGCGACTGTAGGTGACCCCTTTATAAACGCAGCGAACGACGGCAAAAGTCTCCAGATATTGCGCACGAGCCGGATCTAGGAGTTCCGCGCCGCCGGTGCTGCAGGATTGCCAGTCGGCCCAAATGAATGCGACGGCGCCTGGATCCTCGGGGGCCAGATCTAACTCCGGTGGGAGTAGAGCGCGCACGTTTGCCGGGTCGGTTCGATATTCGACCGTGAGCAAAGTTCCGGAGTAGAACCACGGCATGGGCGGGATCAAGGCGGAGCGCCCTGACGGGGAGTATGGCGGCAAGAATCCAGATGTATCGGTCACGGGCATAGGCTAGCGGATACCGTTCGCTACCGAATGATTATCCGGGCCCGCGAAGATCGGTGAGTTACGAATTGAGGGCAATCGTCGGGCACTAATGTTCGGTGTGTGGTCAAGCCCCAACCGGTCAATGCATCCCTTGCCGCAGAAGGAAAGCGAATTCGCCTAAACCGTGACGTGATCTGCGAGGCGGCGGCGAAGTTACTGGCCGAGACGGACGCCGCAACTTTTAGTGTGCGGGCACTTGGTGAGCGCCTAGGGGTAGACGCCACCGCCTTCTACCGGCATTTTGCCGACAAGGACGATCTCCTGCGCGAACTGGGCGACCGCTCACTGGCCCCGGCGACTCGGGGATTCGATCCCACCGACGACCCGCGTGATGACATCCGCCGAATGTGCTTGGGGCTGCGGCGCACCCTGCTGCGCAATCAAGTCGGCCTAAGTATCACCTCCCTTGGCCCAACCCGTCGTGCGAACGAACTTAAGATCACGGAAGTTCTCCTTGATGCGCTACTTCGCGCTGGGCTTGAAACTGAGCGGGCGGCCATCGTGTATCACGTTTTCATTGAGTACACCGTGGGGTCGGCGACTCTTGATGCACCGCTGGCGGCAAAGGGTGCGCAGCGCGGAGCTACCTACCGCAGGTGGCGGGCTGACTATCGACAGCTTGCACCGGGTGAGTACCCGGCGATTAATTCAGCGTATCGATCCCTTTACCCGTCAAGTGATCAGGTTTTCGAGGCCGGCCTCGGTGCCCTGGTCGAAACATTGGTGCCGCCGCCCGCCGGGCCTCGGTGAGTGCGATTACCCGGCCCCGGGAGCGATGAAGGCCGCGTAGCTGACCTCCCGCAAGTGGACTCCACGGTCAAGGATTCGGTTCATTTTTCATGCCCTAGCCGCCTCGCCATTTCGTGGGAATTCCAGAAAGGTTGCGTCGAGTACTTGCTTTCGCGCGGATTCGGTGTTCCCATTGGGTGTGTGCCCATTGGGGCAGTGGGTCATCCTCTTTCCGGTAACCCTCTGCTAGCTAAAGCTTCGTTGAATAGGAAGTGTTGAGTGGTGAGTTTTTGCAAGAAAATCGCAGATTTTCTTGCAACAACTCACCACTCAACGGAAGAAAACTACAACTAAGGGAATGGAGATTACATGTCGAAGAGTGAAGTTAGTGCCCCGGTTAGTTCGGTGGCCAGTGATCGGTTGGCACTTGGTGTTGGTTGGGTGCGCCCGGGTGGGTCGCGTATCGGTGGCACCCTAAACCCCTCTTCTACACCCCTAGCTACGGGTGTGTGTGGTTGCTATTGTTTTGAGGGTAATGACGAGTAACTTACCGGCACCTATCCATCACCCCAAGTAGCTTGACAATGCCGCCTCAATGGGATTCCGGAGTGGCTAGTAGACGCGCGCGTACTCGCTTTGCTCCCAATCGGTGACGGCCAGTTCCCAGCGCGACCACTCTTTGCGCTTGAGCCCGAGATAAACCTCAATGATGTCGGGCTCGAAGAAGGCCCGAAGTTCGGTATCAGCCTCAAGTGCATCGAGTGCGCTTGTCAGCGAGGTCGGCACATGTCGGTCGGTATTAGGTCTCTCATCAGCATCACCAACTTGTGGATCACTAAGTGGCATTTTCTCGCGAACTCCATGCAGACCGGCAGCAAAAAGCGCAGCAGCCAGCAGATGCGGGGATGCCGTGCCATCGGCCATGCGATGTTCGATGCGCGTACCCTCGCCACGCTGCCCGGGCACCCGCACGGTGCAGAGCCGGTTATCCAAACCCCAGTTAGCCCAGTAGCCACTGAGCATGCCGGGGGTAAGGCGCTTATATGAATTAACGGTAGGCGCGGCAAATGCGGCGAGGGCTTCATGGTGATGCAAAAGACCCGCGATGAAATGCCGCGATAGCGCTGAGATGCCGTGCTGATCGTCGGCGTCAATGAAGGCATTGCGCCCGGCTACGTCAGCCAAACTCATATTCAGGTGTAATCCGCTACCAACCGCGTCACCAAATGGTCTGGCCATAAAGGTGGTGTCGATACCGCGTGATGTTGCAATTTGCCTAACAAGCTCACGGAAGAGTGACGCATTGTCGGCGGCGGTAAGGGCCGGCTGGTAATGCAATGCCGCTTCCACCTGGCTGGGCGTGAACTCACTGTTGACACCTTCAACCTGCAGCCCGGCCAGCTCGGCGGCAGCAGCAATCACTTCGAGGGTGCCGGTGGGGTCGGCGCCGGGCCCGATGCCATAAACCCGGTGATCTGGCACATCTAATTTCACGAGCGGCTTACGTGACTCGAGCAGGAAAAATTCCATTTCGAATCCAGCAATTGGTTCGAGGCCAAGGGCACGCCACCGATCGCAGATAGCTGAAAGCTGCCGTCTTGAATCCAGCGGTAGATCGCGGCCGTCGGCGCGGTGCAAGTGCGCAAAGCCAATTCGACGATCCCCAATCCAAGGCCGCACCGTCTCATGGTCAAGTCGGGCTTCCATATCCGGGAACCCGGCACTTGCCGAGTAGGTGTCAGTGTCCAAGAACTCCAGGTCCAGGCCTTGCACCATGACGGTGATCGCGTAGTGGGTCGGGTGGTCAGCGCGATGACTTGGCACCGTCTTGCCGTGCAATAGTCCGAGCAGATCAGGGAAGACCACATCTATTTGATCGGTCACGCGTTAGCGCCTTTCTTTGCGATACCACTCAGTGCGCCATTACTAACCACTTGGTGATCGTCAAGAAACACATTGCAATTGCGCATTGGGATGTCGAAGTGGCAAACACTGAATCGTTCAGCGTTCTCGTTAGCGCCGGTGCTGTACATGAAATTCCCCTCGA
>CAMDKJ010000111.1 GCA_945900705.1 Bifidobacterium breve
CTAAATAAGTTGCGGTGGCTTCACCTTCGAGGTTCGGGTCGGTTGCCAAAATAACTTCGGTGATCGCGCCGTCGGCAAGCCGTGCGATCAATTCGCGAATCCGCAGTGCATCTGGGCCGATGCCTTCGATCGGGCTAATGGCACCACCGAGTACGTGGTAGCGGCCGCGAAATTCACGGGTCTTCTCGATCGCAACGACGTCCTTGGATTCTTCAACAACACACAAGATCGTTAGATCACGCTTTGGGTCACGGCAGATGCGGCAGTGATCTTCCTCGGCGACGTTGCCGCAAACCACGCAGAACTGCACTTTGTCTTTGACTTCGCGGAGCGCATTAGCCAAACGCTCGACATCAATTGGGTCGCAGGCCAAGATGTAGAAGGCAATTCGCTGCGCACTTTTGGGGCCAACACCAGGGAGGCGGCCCAACTCATCGATTAAATCCTGTACTACGCCTTCATACATGTCAGTGCTCGATCTCGCCGATTTGTGTGGCCCCTAACGCCCGCAGTGCTAGATCTACCCCGGATGAGTCATCCATGTTTTCGTCATCCAAGCTCGGAGTATCGGCCACCTGAGGGCTGGTGCGCTCCGCACCCGTTGAGGTCAAGGTCGAAGCGACATCAGGTGCGAGCACTACATCGATCTTGACGTCGAGCTGCAAAACATCAAGGATTGCTTGCCGCAGGCGCTCATCGTGGCCGCTCGCGCGCGCATTGTTGATCTTGTTCGCATTGTCTAGGCCAACAGCCAGCACCCCATTAACAAGCGACAGCGGGGCCGAAACACTAAAGAGCACCCATGCCACCCGCGAATATGACTTAACCGCATCAAGGACAGCCGGCCACATTGACTTAAGCTCGGGCAGCCCCACCCCACTCGCCGTTGCAGCAACAACTGGGGCTGCGGCCACCGGCTCTTCAACCGCTGGTGTTTTGCTCTCCGCGGGCGCCTTACCCGTCGACGGCGCGACTTCAGACAACTTGCGAGGTCGTGACGGTGGCCCAGGCTCAGCAGATTGCGCAGCAATCACACGCTGGAACTCCCCGGTAGCCATCCGCCGTTCGAGTTGATCAAGGCGAGCCAAAAACCCGCGTTCATTGGCATCAGCGGCCGGCAGTAGCAACCGCGCCACCATCAACTCGAGGTGCAGGCGCGGAGCGGTGGCCCCCTTTAGTGCACTGAGCGCTTCACTAACCACTTCGGCTGCCCGCGCGAGTTCAGCGGCCCCGAACAGGTGAGCTTGTTCGATCTCGCGGGCCACTTGATCATCAGGTGCATCGATCAAACCGGTTTCAACGGCCCCTGGCACATTCTGCAAAACAATGAGATCGCGCAGGCGCTCAAGGAGGTCAGTGACGAAGCGTCGTGGCTCATGGCCGGCCTCCATCACGCGATCAATGACAATGAACAATGCCGCGCCATCATGCACCGCGAGCGCATCAACGGTTTCATCAAGCAAGGTGGCATCGGTCATGCCCAACTGCAAAACGGCTTCGGCGTAGGTAACCCCCTGCGGGCCACTGCCAGAAATGACCTGGCCTAGTACCGAGAGGCTGTCGCGCACACTGCCGGCACCGGCGCGCGCTATTAAGGCCAAAGCTGCTGGCTCGGCCGGGATGCCCTCGGCTTCACAGACGGTGGCCAAATGCTGCTGCAGTAATTTCACCGGCAAGAGTCGGAAGGTGTAGTTGTGGGTGCGTGAGCGAATGGTTGGCAACACTTTCTCGGCCTCGGTGGTTGCAAAGATAAACCTCACATGCTCGGGAGGCTCTTCAACCAACTTGAGCAGTGCATTGAAACCAGCTGACGAAACCATGTGGGCCTCATCGATGATGTAAATCTTGTAACGCGATGAAGCCGGGGCAAACATCGCGCGTTCGCGCAGATCGCGGGTATCGTCGACACCACCGTGGCTCGCCGCATCTAGCTCAATGACATCGAGCGAACCAGGGCCATTTGCCGCTAGGTCGGTACAACTTTGACAGACCCCGCACGGGTCAGGGGTCGGGCCTTGCTCGCAGTTAAGGGAGCGGGCCATGATCCGAGCGGTTGAGGTCTTGCCACAGCCGCGGGGGCCTGAAAAGAGATAAGCGTGATGGACGCGGTCGTTAGCTAAGGCTCGGCGCAGCGGCCCGGTGACGTGCTCTTGACCAACTACTTCGTCCAAGGTCGCAGGGCGATAGGTGCGGTACAAGGCCATTGACACAAGCGCCACCTTAACTGCCCACTATGACGATGCATGTGGTCGCTGGCTCGAAAGTGACGGGTGAAATACAGGGACCCCCCGCGCACCCATCAGAGCCCGCCTGCCCTTGCTGCCTTCCGGCCCTGGGGGGGTTCAGCGAGGTGACGCCGCACGAGGGGTCAACGCCAAGGGTAACGCCGCCGCATCCACTAATGGAATACCGGTAGCCGCATGTATCCGCAGGAGCCAACACTTGTAATCTCCGGAGCGGAGGATTCGCCTAGTGGCCTATGGCGCTCGCTTGGAAAGCGGGTTGGGGGAAACCCCTCAGGGGTTCAAATCCCCTATCCTCCGCCAGCGCAAGCCCGCGCCATTAGGCGCGATACCTTTCAGTTAGGGGCCTCGATGCGGTGTTCGGGCGGGCGGGGTTGAGGCGTCCGAGGAGCCGCTGGAGGAAGAACAGCCAGCAGGGGCTGTCACGGTCGTGGTGGTCAGGAGGAATAGCGCCCGGGTCGGCGAGGGTCTGCAATTCATCGGCTGTTTAAACAAGCGCCGGAACACGAATATCACGATAAGGATTGCGCTTTCACGAACGGGAGAAAATGCCACCAAGTGCTGCAGGTACTTGGTGACTTAACCAGATCTGCCTGCGCCGCTTGTGGTGGCCCGTGAGCACCCCGCCTGTTCTGGGTGTTCTTGGCTATGAGTTACCCTTTGGCTCGCTATTGCGGAACAGGGGAACATTGTTCATGAGACCTTCATCTCGTCGAATGACAGTGCTTGTGCCAATAGCCGTACTTGCTAGCAGCCTGACGGCTTGCGGTTCGGATACCGCCGATGCTTCAGATGCCTCAGATGCCTCCACCTCAACGCAATTGAAGGGGACCGCTGTCAAAGGCGAATCCAGTGTGTTAGCGACCCTCATGGAGTCCGGCAAACCAGAAGGGGATTACCGCTACACCGACGACCACATGTGGGTAAGGCGAAACGCTGACGGCACGGTGGAATTTGGGCTTACCAATTTTGCCCAAGAAGCGTTGGGTGACATTGTCTATTTGGACTTACCGAAACCCGGAACCAATTATAAGGCCAATAGTGCCTGTGGTTCCCTGGAGTCAACCAAATCTATGATTGATATTGTCACACCCCTTGACGGCTTCGTCACGGAGATAAATAAGGGATTGATCGAAAACCCAGGGAAAATCAACGACGATCCTTATGGTTCCTGGTTGATTAGACTGGCGCCTGACAGTTCCACCGCATTCGATTCGCTCAGCAAAACACCGACATAGCAGGTTGAGGTGAGGTTGTCGGTGTGGTCCGATTCGGGCCATTTAACTCTTGCGCTATTTAACACTTAAGGTTTTCGTTTTTCGTTCTTGGCTTGTCCGAGTGAGGATTTGGTGACCCAATGTCGGACTGAGGCAACAACAGATTCCTAGCAGCCCGCTGGGCGGCCCTCATTTTCGGCGATACCTAACGGGCTCGAGTCTCGTCCTGTCGATGATCACAGTCGTCCCCTTGCCCGATGGGGCCGAACCAAGGATGGAACCCGTAACAATGCCCTCGGGCAGGACAGTGTCGGGATCGGTCGTGTCGTAAGTCACGCCATCGACTGTGATGCGGGCGCCGACACGGACGGTGGGGTCAGAGGTGCGGAGTAATTCATCTTCTGACGAGCCCAGCGCAGCGCGCTTGACGCGCTTATCAACGAAAGGCGCTAGAGCTGGAAGCCTCCGGGTCGAACCCGTCGTAGGTACAGGTCGCCGGATCCTGAACAGTGCATTTGGGCGGGCTACAACCTTCCTGTGAGGGTGCGGGGGAAACCTTTCCGTCATTCACGCCAGAAGGCGCTGACTAAGAGGACTCCGGCGCACCCGAACCGCACGCCTACAGGACCCAGGCAAACACCGCTATCGGCAAGGGCGAACGAATCCGCCAAGCCGGGTATTTGTACAGTTCTCTGCGGTGGCGTGTCCGAGCGGCCAAAGGAGCACGCCTCGAAAGCGTGTGTGGGGGAAACTCCACCGTGGGTTCAAATCCCACCGCCACCGCCAAAATCGCGGCATCAACTGGCGCTGGGCGATGGTGCGATCTCGCTGGGCGGCTCACTTGCCGCCTCTTGAGTAGGTGCCGGCTCCGCGCTTGCGCAACCTGGCCCGGAGGTTGATGCTGATGGTGATGCCATGGCGGCGGCAATCTGCGCTTCACCTTCAAGCTCAGTGAATTCAGCACCAACAGCTAAGTCAACGATTTTTCCCGTGCGATTATCTTGAACCAGAACTGCACCGGGGAAATGGAAAGCAAGTAGTTGGGCTCGGCTGGCACCCTTTGGGCCGTAGCGGATTTCAGCAACCCCTTGAACATTCTTACTCATCGGGTCATTGCCAACCTCTTGGATGATGAACCCGCGGGCTTTAAGTACTTTGGCGGTGTCGCCCGCTAACCCGATTTTATTTGTGGAGTTGTAGACCGAAACTTTTACTTTGCTGCTTATCGGAAGCACCTCGGCCGGGTTCACCATTGTGGTCTCACACGGCAGCGGCTCGGCGATCGAACTTTGCGATGGATCGGCCTGCGGGGTGCCGCTGCCGCGGAAGATCAGCGAAACTCCAAAACCGATTGCGAAAAGCACGACGATGCCAACCAAGATGAAAATTAATAGGCGCCAGATCGGCGTCCGGCGCCGCGGTGTCGGGCGCCGAGTTATCGAGCTCTCGCGATAGCTCATCAGGCCTCCTGCTGCATGCGGTGCGGGGCTAAGAATCCTCGCACTAGCGTGCCACATTCCTCCGCCATTACCCCACCAACCACCTCTGGTCGGTGATTTAGTCGCCGGTCACGCACTAGATCCCAGTTGGAGCCGGCGGCGCCGTACTCCAAGTTCCAGGCCCCGAACACCAAGCGGTCTACCCGCGACATCACCACAGCCCCCGCACACATCGGGCACGGCTCCAAGGTCACCACCAAGGTGCAGCCGGTAAGGCGCCAACTACCAAGATCATGTGCTGCCGCACGCAACGCCAGTATTTCGGCGTGGGCGGTGGGGTCCTTCAAAGCTTCGCGACTGTTATGCCCTTTTGCGATAATGCTGCCGGACGCATCCACGACCACCGCGCCAATCGGGATATCACCGGCAGCACCCGCTTCGCTCGCGCAGGCAAGTGCCACTTGCATCATGTCGAGATCGAATTGTTGAAAGTGCATTAGTTCGCGCGCAGTACTGATTTCAATTGCTCGCTGAATCCAAGTCGCTTGGCGATCGCCTTTATCTGCTGATCGGGATAAAGATCCTCATCACGACAAAGCAGACCTAACTCATCTGCGCCAAGGCCGAAGTCAGCGAAGATGCTCATGTCACCAACAGGCTCGAAATCCTCAAGATCATCATCGTCAATGTCGAGCCCAATGAAATCGGCGGCTTCTTCGGCTAACGCCCAATCCAAAATTGCCGCACCATCACTGATCATCGCGCGCGAGGAGCCGGCGGCTTGGCGCACCACGATGAAGTATTCATCAACCACGCCAATCAAACCAAAAACTCCGCCTTCGCCCGGCAGTTGCCGCAGGGTTGAGATGAGGTCTTCCATCGACGTAGCAACCCGCGCCGGCAAGGAAGAAGCCATCCACTGGCCCTCCTCGTGCCATACCGCGACCGCAAAGTCAATCGCGTTAGCGTCCATCTCCTGCGA